>JAYVPR010000028.1:0-10212 GCA_043757245.1 Polaromonas sp.
TGCCGTATTGCGTTGACCTGATTGGCGGGCCGTACATCGAGTCCCGGCCAGAAGTTTGTAAAGTGTTCAGGCCGAAGTCTGCGCTGCGCGCACCTGCCGGCCCTGCTTAAAAAAACGGCACAACACCTGGTTTTAGAGGTTGCCTTTTGGAATGCGCTTTTTAACGGGCGCGTTACGTACCAGCTCATCTAGTGCCAGATTCTCAATCATCGCCAGCAGTACTTTGCGTGCGGTTTTTACATCTTGCAGCGACACCCCTTTCACGCTGACACGGTTGGCGTCTTCGGCCATCGGCACCAGTTTTTCCTTGAGCGCCCGGCCTTCGTCCGTCAGGTAAACGTACATGTTTTTTTTGTTGGTGGGCAGCTGTTTTCGAGTGATATAGCCTAGTGCTTCCATGGCTTTCATGGCGGTGAAGGTGGTGGGTTCCATCACGCCTGCGCGCTCGCTGAGTTCTTTTTGCGTCAGGCCGTCAGCATCCCACAAGATGCGCAAAAAACTCCAGTGGCCGAAAGGCACGGCATGCAATGCCAGGCGTATTTGCAGGGCCCGTCTAAAGGCTCTTTCGGTGTCGCGTATCAGGTGCGCCATACGGTCATTGGGCACGGCTTCACGCCAGTGGCGAACGATGTTTTGCGTGTCCAGGCTCATGGCTGGCTAGCGTATGTGACCTGAAACTCTGGCTGGCTGTCACGGCCAGACTTTGCCGATTCAAGCATCGCCAGACAAACCGCTGTGGTGGCGCGTGCCCATTGCCCATTGTGGCGTGCGGGCTTGCCATGGACTACACAGTCATAAAGCTCGTTGATGACTTCTTGACGTGGAATACGTGGAGCAGGTAGGGGCTCAAAACTTTTTTGGCTGTCGGCGTAAATAGTGATGCCGGTTGCGCTAGGCCGCAGGTCGGCTTTTTCACAGCTGATGATGAACTGGCCAAAATGCTGGTGAGTCAAGCCAGTTGGTACATCAAGTCGGGGTACATACAGTTTGCCGCCGTAATTGCGGGCGGCTTTGAGGGCTTTTTCTTCACTGGCACTTGCCGCGTTCAACAGGCGTTTTCTGGCTGCACCGTAGTCTGCCGGGTTTTTGTGTTGGCCTAACTCGCCAATGTTGTCCATCAACTCATCCGAGTCGTAATGGCCGTAGCCACTGTAGGTACAGGTAGCAAAAGTGCCGCCCTCAAATCCCAGCAGCGCGCTGTACGCAGCCTCAGTCGGGCGGGCGCTGTCCCACGCGCCAGTGTGCGCACGCACGCTGCTGACCAAGCCACCGCCCAGCAGCCGCACGATGTCGACCTGGTGAGCAGCCTGGCTGTGTATCACGCCGCCACCGGCTTGGGTGTCGAGCTCTTCAGGTCGGCGCGGGCGGTATAAAAAATCTGTGAAGTTCAGGGCGTTAATCATCTTCACGCTGCCATACACGCCGCTTTCAATGATTTCGCGGCAGCGCTGCACGGGGGCGTTGAAGCTGTGGCTGTGGCCCACGATCAGATGCACACCTGCGCTGCGGGCGGCGGCAATCATGCGTGTGCATTCGTCCAAGCTCAAGGCCATGGGCTTTTCAACCAGTATGTGCTTGCCATGCGCTGCGGCCATGCAAACGTGGTCGGCATGAAACTGGTGGGGCGAGGCAATGTAGATCGCTTCGACCTGCAGGTTGGCGCACATCTCCTCGACGGATTCATAAGCCGGCGCTGCAAAGTCTTTTTCAAACTGCGACCTGGCCGCATCAATCGGGTCAGTGGCAGCCACCAGCTTGACGCGGCTGTCATGCAAAAATGTGGGCAGCATCAAGGTAAAGGCGCGGCCCAGACCGATCACGCCGATATTGACCTGGCGGGTCATAAATCCAGCACCAGTTCAGCCGAGGGTTCACGCGATCTGGAGCGCGACACACAGAGCATGATATTGCTGGCTTTTTCGTCGTCGCTGAGCACCATGTCGCGGTGTTCAACCTCGCCGCTGAGCAGGCCTGTGCGGCACGACCCGCAGGTGCCGCTTTCACATGAGCTGGTCACGTGGTGGCCGCTGGCACGCAGCGCTTCAAGAATGGACTGCTCTGCACTTACAGCAATAACTTCACCGTTTTTATGCAGCCGCACGGTAAATGGGGTGTTGGCCGCATAGGTGGTGGTGTCCGAACCAAAGCTTTCAAAATGAATAGCGCTCGGCGACCAGTGGCCTGACATATCGGCCACCGCGTCCATCAGCCCGCGCGGGCCGCAGCAGTACACATGCGCCTTGGTGGGGGATTCAAATACGGGCCAGAAGTCAAAAGCCTGCTCGCTATCGCCGTTGTCGTGGTGAATCTGGATCTGGCCGGAAAATTCGCAATGGATGTTGTCGATGAAAGCGGTGCTTGCCGCATCGCGTGTGCAGTAATACAGCTTGAAGCGGGCGCGGCCTATGCTTTTAAGGTGGCGCATCATCGACAGGATGGGTGTGATGCCGATGCCGCCCGCCACAAAAACAAAGTCGCTGGCACGCTCTGCCAGTTCGAAATTGTTTCTTGGCGCACTGACCGACAGCCACTGGTCTACCTGTACATCGTCGGCCATGCTGATGGAGCCGCCCCGGCCCGCGTCGTCGCGCTTGACTGCTATCTGGTACATGCCGGTGTCGGCCGGATCGCTGCACAGCGAGTAATTGCGCCGCACTCCGCTGGGGACCAGTACCGTCAGGTGCGATCCCGCTGTGAACGTAGGCAGCGGCGCGCCATCCGGATGACGCAACTCGAACAGGTAAATACCTTGTGCAACCGCTTCCTTCTTCGCCACCCTGAGATTGAAAAAATCCTGCCCGGTAATTGCAACAGTTGTTGCGACGGTTGCGTCTGTCGCGTCTGTCGAGATAGTAGGGTTAACACTCATCATTGTCTCCAAAAATATTCTTGACAAGTCATAAGATCGTGATTAATCTTAGGTATCTAAGAATAATCTTGTTAATCCGAATTTGCAAGCTGTTTTTGTTGAACCAAATTAAACCAAATTAAGCCAAATCCATTTGAAAGACATTTGCGATGTTGACCATTGAAGAAAATGAGTTGTTGTGCCGTGTGGAAGGCAAAGCGCCCATGGGCCAACTGATGCGCCGCCACTGGACGCCCGTGTGCTTGATTGAAGAGGTTAGTGAGCCTGACGGCGCACCCGTGAAGGCTCAGGTGCTGGGTGAAGACCTGGTCGTCTTTCGCGACACCAAGGGCAGGGTCGGTGTGATGGACGAATATTGCCCACACCGCCGGGTGTCGCTGGTGTTTGGCCGCAATGAAGACTGCGGTCTGCGCTGCCTTTACCACGGCTGGAAGATGGATGTTGATGGCAACGTACTTGAAATGGTGTCCGAACCCGCCACAAGCGGCATGGCCAGCAAGGTCAAACACTTGGCCTACCCGACAAAGGAGTGGGGCGGTTTTGTCTGGGCTTATATGGGGCCGCCTGAAACGCAACCCGAGTTTGAGCCGCCCGCCTGGGCCCCCACGGCTGACACACAGGTCACGATTGCCAAAGTCATCATTCCCTGCAACTGGGCGCAAATACTGGAGGGCGCGATTGACTCGGCCCATAGCTCCAGCCTGCATTCGTCTGACATGGTGCCCGCGCGTGTCGACAGCGCCAAGGCTACTGACTCCCTTTGGCTGCGGCCATCTACAGACAAGGCACCGCGTATGCAGCTTGAGCGCGCAAGCTATGGCTTCAGATATGCCGCGATTCGCCGCCCTATCACCCAGGCCGCCGTAAACGACTATGTGCGTTCAACCGTCTTTGTAGCGCCTGCCACGGCCTTGATACCGCCCAACAACCTGTATAACGTAGCCAATATCAACGTGCCGATGGATGACACGAACACCGCGTTTTACTTCATCGCTTGGGGGCATGCGGCGCAAACGCCTGACACTGCTACATGGCGCAAATTCCTGGGTCAGCAAATCGGCCCTGATCTTGACGAAAAATACCAGCCGCTGCGCAATCGTGCCAATATGTTCTGGCAAGACCGCACGGCCATGAAGGCGGGCAATTACACCGGCATCACGGGTTTCCCAAACCAGGACATTGCCATGTGGCTAACGATGGGGCCGATTGCCGACCGTACACATGAACGGCTGGGCGCAAGCGACTTGGCGATTGTGGAGTTTCGCAAGCAAATGCTGCAGGCTGTGCAGGCATTTGCTGCAGGTGGGCAAGCCATTGGTACGGGTGATACGCGGATTCCGGCTAACGTGTGCGCCTATCAGGCTATCGTGCCTAAAACGATGGACTGGCGCAGCTACCAGGCCGCTTACGTGTGGGATGCTGGCCAGCCCGAACTGGAGCCGTCTTATTCAATATGACATGACAGTCAACCCATATTGACTATTAAATCGATAGCTGATAGTACCCATATTAATTGGACTATAAGTATATTTAGCATCTTAAAAAAGCCATTTCTAACCTAAAAAACCTCCTGAAGATAAAAACATGACCTCAAAATATCACTCGCCTCCCCCATTTAGCCGTCGGGCTTTGGTGTTGACGTGCGCAGCCTTGGCCTGCAGCCTGATGGCCTTGCCGCAAGCTGCCAGCGCGCAAGTGGCTTACCCTAACAAGCCCATCAAATTCGTCGTGCCCTACTCAGCTGGCGGCTTGCCAGACACAGTGGCCCGCATCTTTGCGCAACGCCTGACCGACAAACTGGGCCAGTCGGTGGTGGTTGACAACAAGCCGGGAGCCAATGGCGTGGTGGCCGCTCAGGTACTTGCCACCTCACCCAAAGATGGCTACACCTTTCTAGTGACTGATGGCTCAATGTTCTCCATCAATCCGACCCTTTACAAAAATCTCGGATACGACTACAAAAGGGATTTCATGCCGGTGTCTCTGGCGGCACGAGCTCCGTTGTATTTGGCCGTGCATCCCAAAGTGCCTGCCAACACCCTGCAGGAATTTATTGCGCTGGCTAAGGCCAAGCCCGGCACGCTGAACTACGGCTCCTCAGGAATCGGCAGCACGCATCACTTAACGATGGAAGCCCTGAAAGCCTCGCTGGGTCTGGAACTCATGCATGTGCCGTTTAGGGGCTCTGGGCAATCGGTGCCGGCATTGATTGGTGGTCAGGTAGAGGCGCTCTTCTCGGCGCTGCCGTCGCTGTCGGGGTTTGTGAAAGCCGGGCAAGTCAAGCTGCTGGCCACCAATGCGGCGCAGCGCTCCAGTCAAGCGCCCAATGTGCCGGCCATTGCAGAGGTCATTCCTGGTTTTGACTTCGCGGTAATCGTTGGGGTGCTCGCAGCAACGGGAACGCCTGCCAGCGCGATTGAGCGCATCAGCGCCGAGATAGCGGCCATCGCCAAAACACCTGACGTCATTACGCTGCTCAGCAACGCTGGTATCGAAGCGATTGGCAGTGGCCCGGCGGACTACAACCGAGCTATTTTGGGCGAAAACGAACGCCTGGCCAAAGCCAGTGCCGTTGCGGGCATTAAGCCTGAGTAAACCGCCCATGTCCAAACTAAAACTTAACTTTGGCTGCTGGAACTACGACCGTACCCGTGCCTTGATGGACGGCAGCGTGCAGCCTGACGGCATTGACTTGAACTATCTGAACATGCCGGTAGAAGAAACCTTTTTCCGCATGCTTCGGCATCAGGAGTTTGAGGTTGCTGAAATGTCGCTGTCTTCTTATAGCGTGTCAATGTTTAAAGAGCCGCGTCCTTTTGTGGCGATTCCTGTTTTTCCGTCACGGTTTTTTCGGCATTCGTGCATTTATGTCAACGCCAAATCAGGCATCCGCGAGGCCAAAGATTTGATCGGAAAGCGCGTTGGAAACCCCGAGTACCAAATGACTGCCCCAGTGTGGATTCGCGGCATTTTGTCAGACCATTACGGCGTGCCGGTTGACAGCGTGACCTACTACACAGGGGGCGAGGAAGAGCCCGGGCGCCTTGAAAAAATCAAACTTGATTTGCCAGACAATATCAAGGTTGTACCGATTAGACCCACGCAAACCTTGTCGCAAATGCTGATGGATGGCGAAATTGACGCGCTGTACACGGCTCGCATGCCTTCGAGCTTTCTCAAGGGTGGTGGCAAAGTCAAGCGCCTGTTTGAGGACTATGAACAAGTTGAGCGCAACTACTTTAAAGAAACCAAAATGTTCCCCATCATGCATACCGTGGCTATACGCCGCGAGGTGTATGAGGCCAACCGCTGGGTCGCCCGCTCGCTGATGAAGGCGCTCGAAGAGTCGCAGCGCCGTACCTATGAAGACCTGTACGAAACCGCTGCATTAAAGGTGATGCTGCCGTGGCTAACCTCACACGTAGAGCAAGTCAAAGCTGAAATGGGGCAAGACTTTTGGCCCTATGGGTTTGAAAAAAATGAGCACACATTGCGAACATTTTTGCGTTACCACTTTGAGCAAGGCTTGTCTAAACGTCTGCTTGATCCGTATGAGTTGTTTGCGCCAGAGTCACTTGAAGCCTTCAAAATTTAATTGATACCCATTTTGAATGCTATTAATTCAGGAACTTGTATAGACCGTATTAATTGGATACAGCCGTTAAATATGGTTTAAATTGATGTCTGACTCGGTTTTTGGCTACCTTTTGGCCATATCAGCGTTGGTTTTATTTGCAGCCGGTACCTTGGTGACCAAGGCTGCAGCCCAGCGGATTGATTTAGGACTGGGCTTTTTAATTGCCACCACCACCAATGTGATTTTTGCGGCCTTGATTCTAGGCGTACAACTGGCGCTTCGTGGAGAGCCGCTGAAGTGGAACGCGTACGCGCTGTGGATGTTTGTGATGGCTGGCGCTTTCACCACCTACTTGGGGCGTTGGTTTTTTTACGAGTCTGTGGTGCGCTTTGGCCCGGCACGAGCCAGCGTGTTCCAGGTGAGCAGCCCGCTGTTCACGGCGTTGGTGGCGTGGCTGGTACTGGGTGAGTTGTTGACGTTGCAATCGCTGGCAGCAGTCGCAATAACGATTGCTGGCCTGATCTTGGTGAGCTTCGGGCCGACAAATGCCGCGAAAGCAATGAATGTGGCTGAACCGGTGCAAAGCCCACTTGCTGCATCACGGCTGACCCGTATCAAACGCTATGCCTTGGGCTCACTTCTTGCGCTGGGGCTTGCCAGCTCGACGGCATACGCGATAGGCAATGTTCTGCGTGGCGCGGCCATTCGGCTCTGGCACGAACCCGTGTTGGGTGCACTGTTAGGGTCGGTCTCTGGTTTGGCGATACATTTGGTTTTCAGCAAAGGCAAAGCCGGGTTGCTGCATCGCTTGCGCAGTGCAGATCGTCGAGGGGCTTTAATTCACCGTGCTTGGCATTACCACAATCACAGCGCAAATGTGCACTATCGCGGCTATGCGCTACATACCAGTGGCCCTAGCGGCGCTGGTGACGCTGTGCACTCCGCTACTGGTTTTTCCACTCAGTTACTGGCTGCTTAAAAATAGCGAAAAGGTGACAGGTCGAACTCTGCTGGGTTGCGCCCTGGCTCTTGCGGGGATTGCCATGATTTTATTGCGCTGAAAACCATGGTTCATGCGGCTTTAGGCAAGCTGGCTGGCTCAAGAAGAAGTGTTTGGCCCCATCATGTCGGTCTTCAGATGGGTTGATGAAGAGCTGATATGGCAAGACGTGAACAGTGTTGACTTTGGTCTTATTCCAATTCGCATTAGAAAGGAGAACAAGGCGCGAAGCTGCTGACAGTGCTACAGCACGGCAAAGCGAAGCAACGCAGTTATCGTTTTTAATGCGGATTGGAATTAGCTCAGCTTGATCACTTCACCGTAATTTGAATCGTCGAACTCATGGGCGCCCCATACGACTGGTGCGCGCCATTAGCAAACTGCGATGTCAGCTTGTACTGCCCGGGTGGCAACGTAACCATAGCCGCGGTCTGGCCTGCACCAAAGTGGCGATGGTTGTCATCAAAAGGTACAGACTCTCCCGTGGCTACTGGCATGCGGTTGATCAGCAAATGGTTGTGGCCGCTGGCTTTGACAATATCGCCGGCTGGTGCAACGGTCATGCCCTGCACGCCAAAACGCACCTTGAAGGTTGTACCTACTGTCGCACCATTGGCGGGTTCAAGCAGCAATACAGACTGAGTTGACGTTGATGTTGCGCAGCCCGCCAGCACGCTAAGCGCTAGACAGCTGGCAGCTAGCAGACGTGGGTAAAAAGCGGTGGTTGTCATGTGAACCTCCAAGTTATTGTGCGTTTTAAAGAAGCAGTCGAAATGAACCGATCAGTAAACAATATAACTCATCGGTATTAATTTAAAAACCGCGATACCTTTGAATTCAAGTGTCCGGCCAAGGGTGTGAAATGAAGTGAAACAAATAATCTATCTGGAGCGGGTGAAGGGAATCGAACCCTCGTATGAAGCTTGGGAAGCTGCCGTTCTGCCATTGAACTACACCCGCGTTGTCTGATTGTAAAACCATCAGGATGCCCAACAGTGGAAAATCAGGGTCGCAGGTAAGTCCAGCCTTCGCTTTGCTTCTTCATGATCTCGGTCGCACCGGCGGGCACGTAGCTCATGGCGGCCAGCAGATCGTCCTTCGTCAATTTTTGGGCACGCATGGTGTTCTCGCAGACCACCACTTTCACGTCGGCCTTGATCGCTTCGGCAACCCGTGCGCCGTTCGTTGACTCAAGCTTGACCATGCCGATACCTGGGCCATAAACGACGATTTCAATAGCTACGTTGGCGGCACCCACATCGTCCTGCAAGTTTTTGGCGTTGTTCAGCGCCAGGTTCCACGTAGCTGGGTCCTTGTCGCTGACCTGGATCACCATTTTGTAGCGTTTTTGGCCTGCCATACCTGTTGCCTGAGTCGTTGTTTGCGCGCCAGCAGCTGTTAAAAGTGCTGCGCTTGCGGTAAGTACGCCAGCCTGGATGTAGAGTCTGCGATTCATTTGAGGATGTCTCCGATACAAAGGTATTTCATCTCAATGTACTCTTCCATGCCGTGTCTGGAGCCTTCGCGGCCCAGACCTGACTGCTTGATGCCGCCAAACGGCACATGTTCGGTGGCAATCACGCCGACGTTGATGCCGACCATGCCGTATTCCAGTGCCTCGGCCACGCGGTAAATGCGGCCAATGTCACGGCTGTAAAAATAACTGGCTAGGCCAAACTCGGTGTTGTTGGCGGCATCAATGGCTTCTTGTTCGGCCTTGAACCTGAACACGGGTGCAAACGGACCAAAGGTTTCTTCCTTGGCGCACAGCATGTCGGCGGTGGCGTCACCAATCAACGTGGGCTCAAAAAATTGCCCGTCCAGCTTGTGGCCACCTGCCAGCAGCTTGCCGCCTTTGGCCAGCGCATCAGCCACGTGTTGGACTACTTTGGCAACCGCTTTGTCTTCAATCAGCGGGCCTGTGGTGATGCCTTCAGAAAAGCCGTTACCGACTTTCAAGCCTTTGACTTTGGCGGTGAACTTTTCAACGAACTGGTCGTACACGCCGTCTTGCACGTAAATGCGGTTGGCGCATATACAGGTCTGGCCTGCGTTGCGGTATTTGCTGGCCATGGCGCCTTCAACGGCTGAGTCAACATCTGCATCGTCAAACACAATAAACGGCGCATTGCCGCCCAGCTCAAGCGCCAGCTTTTTAACCGTGGGCGCGCATTGCGCCATCAAGATACGGCCTACGGCGGTCGAACCTGTAAAGCTCAAATGCCGCACGATGGGGCTGGCGCACAGCACCTTGCCAATATCGGAGCTGTGGGTGCTGGTCACGACGTTCAACACCCCGGCAGGTATGCCTGCACGAATGGCCAGCTCGGCGGCGGCCAGAGCAGTGAGGGGTGTCAGTTCTGCGGGTTTGATGACCACCGGGCAGCCTGCAGCCAATGCGGGTGCGACCTTGCGGGTAATCATGGCCAGCGGGAAGTTCCACGGCGTAATCGCTGCGCACACGCCAATCGATTCCTTGATGACCATCAGGCGGCGGTTGTTGTCAAACTGCGGCAGTGTCTCACCATTGACGCGTTTGGCTTCTTCAGCAAACCATTCAACAAAGCTGGCACCGTAAACAACTTCGCCTTTGGCCTCGGCAAAAGGCTTGCCTTGCTCGGCCGTCAATATGCGACCCAGGTCGTCAGCATTAGCGATCAACAGTTGGAACCACTTCATCAAAATCGCATGGCGTTCCTTGCCGGTTTTTTTGCGCCAGGCGGGCCAGGCGGCGTTGGCAGCGGCAATCGCTGCTTCAGCATCTTG
>JAYVPR010000029.1:0-2756 GCA_043757245.1 Polaromonas sp.
CGTTTTGGCAGGCATCGATCATGCGGGTGCATTCGGCCAATGTGAGCGCCATCGGTTTTTCAACCAGCACATGCTTGCCATGCGCAGCGGCCATACACACATGGTCTGCATGAAACTGATGCGGTGAGGCCACGTACACCACCTCGACTGCCGGGTCGGCGCAGAAGGCTTCAACACTGTCGTATGCTGGCGCATTGAAGTCTGCTTCAAACTGCTTGCGGGCCGCTGCAATCGGATCCGTGGCCGCAACGAGCCTGACACGGCTGTCCTGCACAAAGGTCGGCAGCATGAGCGTGAACGCCCGACCCAGGCCCACCACACCGATGCGCAGTGGCGGCATCACAGGTCCAGCACCAGTTCTGGCGACGCCGGGCCAGGCAGGGCGCGCGACACACAGACCATGATGTTGTCAGCTTTTTCAGCATCGCTCAGCACCATGTCGCGGTGCTCGACCTGTCCACCCAGCAAGCCCGTGCGGCACGAGCCGCAAGTACCGCTTTCGCAGGAACTTGTCACACGCTGGCCGCTGGCACGCAACGCTTGAAGAATCGATTGATCAGCGCTCACGGGAATGGTCAAACCTGTCTTTTTCAGCCGTACAGTAAACGCACTGTTGGGGGCATGGGCAATACCGTTTGTTGTATTTTCAAAATGGATGGACCCTGTTGGCCAGTGCCCCGTCATGTCGGTCACGGCCTCTACCAGATCGCGTGAGCCATAACAGTACACCTGGGCTGTGGTGGGCGTTTCAAACATCGGCCAAAAATCAAATGCGTTGTTGGGGTCACCCTGGTCGTGGTGCAGTGTGAGGTAAGGGGCAAATCCTGCGCCTGTCAGTTCATCGAGGAAAGGCGTGGTGGCTGCATCACGTGTGCAGTAAATCAGTTTGAATTGCTCGTGACCCTGTGACTTTAGAGTCCGCATCATGGTCAGAATGGGCGTGATGCCTTCCTCACTGGAAACAAACACATACTCGAGCTTCGGGTTTACGATCATCTGGGCTTTCCTGCACGGTGTTGACAAATATCCATAGTAAGAATATTCTGAGTGGACTAAGAATAGTCGTGTTTATTTGATTTTGCAAGTTGAAAGAAATGATGCATGTTGACGCATGAAGAAAACGATCTGCTGTGCCGCGTAGAAGGCAAGGCGCCCATGGGCCAGCTGATGCGCCGCCACTGGACGCCCGTGTGTCTGATTGAAGAGGTCAGCGAGCCGGATGGCACACCTGTGAAAGCACAGGTGTTTGGTGAAGACCTGGTTGTTTTTCGAGACACGGAGGGCCGCGTTGGCGTCATGGACGAATACTGCCCGCACCGCCGCGTGTCACTGGTATTTGGCCGCAACGAGAACTGCGGCCTGCGCTGTCTGTACCACGGCTGGAAGATGGACGTTGACGGCAACATTGTTGAACGCGTGTCTGAGCCCGTCATTCCCGTTTCCAGCACGAATGCCGCGCCGCCCAAACACCTGGCGTATCCCACACAGGAGTGGGGCGGTTTTGTCTGGGCTTATATGGGCCCGCCTGACACGCTGCCTGCCTTTGAGCCTCCGGCTTGGGCGCCGACGGCTGACACTCAAGTCACGATTGCCAAGGTCATCATTGACTGCAACTGGGCGCAAATCCTTGAGGGCGCGATTGACTCGGCGCACAGCTCCAGCCTGCATTCATCTGACATGGTGCCTGCACGGGTTGACAGCGCCAAGGCCACAGACAGCATGTGGCTGCGCCCGTCTACTGACAAAGCACCGCGCATGCAAATTGAACGCGGCAGTTACGGCTTCAGGTACGCCGCCATTCGTCGCCCCATCACCAAAGCTGCTGAAAATGACTATGTACGTTCCACCGTTTTTGTCGCACCAGCTACGGCACTGATACCGCCCAACAACCTGTACAACGTGGCCAATATCAACGTGCCGATGGACGACACCCACACCGCGTTTTATTTCATGGCCTGGGGCCACCCGTCGCAAACGCCTGATACCGACACATGGCGCAAGTTTCTGGGTCAGCAGATCGGCCCTGACCTTGACAACACCTACAGGCCCTTGCGCAACCGTAGCAACATGTTCTGGCAAGACCGTGCGGCCATGAAGGCGGGTAACTTCACGGGTATCACCGGCTTTCCGAATCAGGACATCGCCATGTGGCTGACGATGGGGCCGATTGCCGACCGGACGCATGAGCGGCTGGGCGCAAGCGACCTGGCGATTGTGGAGTTCAGAAAACAGATGCTGCAGGCAGTGCAGGCATTTGCCAAAGGTGAGCCAGCCATTGGCACAGGTGAAACCCGTATCCCAAAACAAATTTGTGCCTACCAGGCCATCGTACCCAAGGCGACAGACTGGCGCGCGTACGAGGCTAGCTGCGTATGGGACAGTAGCCAGCCTGCGCTGGAGCCGTCTTATTCGACATGATATCAGCTATATTATTAATAGCTGCTCACGTATGTATTCATTGGCCTAACGGTCAATTGTGACACTAAAACACACACTTTTTCGACCTGAAAACACTCTTTGGAGACGCAACATGATTACAAAACGACTTTTGAAACCTGGCTCAGGCCGTCGTGCACTGTTGGGAGCTTGCGCTGCCCTTGGCCTGGCCGTGCTGCCCCTGGCTGCCAGCGCTCAAGGCGCTTACCCCAACAAGCCCATCAAATTCGTGGTGCCGTACTCGGCAGGCGGCTTTCCTGATACGGTAGCCCGTATTTTTGCGCAGCGCCTGACCGAAAGACTGGGCCAGTCGGTGGTGG
>JAYVPR010000030.1:0-2752 GCA_043757245.1 Polaromonas sp.
AAAAAATCGTTTGCTTAACCGCTCCTGAAACCAACGGAGATTAGTGATGGCAGCAGGCAAGGAAATTCGCGGCAAGATCAAGTCGGTGGAAAACACCAAAAAGATCACCAAGGCCATGGAAATGGTGGCCGCCTCCAAAATGCGTAAAGCGCAGGAGCGGATGCGCGCCGCCCGTCCTTACAGTGACAAAATCCGCAATATCACGGCAAACCTGTCCAAGGCCAACCCTGAATACACGCATGCGTTCATGCGGGCCAACGATGCAAACGTCACTGGCTTCATCGTGGTAACAACGGACAAGGGCTTGTGCGGCGGTTTGAATACCAACGTGCTGCGCGCTGTCACGTCGAAGCTCAAGGACTTGCAGGCAGCCGGCCATGACACGCAGGCTGTGGCTATTGGCAACAAGGGCCTGGGCTTTTTGAACCGTGTGGGTGTCAAAGTTGTGTCGCACGCGACACAGTTGGGTGACAAGCCGCACCTGGACAAACTTATCGGTCCGGTCAAGGTGCTGCTCGATGCTTACGCTGAAGGCAAGGTCAAAACGGTGTACCTGTGCTACACCAAGTTCATCAACACCATGCGCCAAGAGTCAGTGGTCGAGCAGTTGCTGCCGTTAACTGCTGACCGCCTGCAAGCTGACAAAGACCAGCACGGCTGGGATTACATCTATGAGCCTGATGCACAAACGGTGATTGACGATTTGCTGGTGCGCTACGTTGAGGCGCTGGTGTTTCAGGCCGTGGCTGAAAACATGGCCTCCGAGCAGTCGGCTCGTATGGTGGCCATGAAGGCCGCAACCGACAACGCTGGTAGCGTGATTGGCGAGCTCAAGCTGGTGTACAACAAAACGCGTCAAGCGGCGATCACGAAAGAACTTTCGGAAATCGTCAGCGGTGCTGCGGCGGTCTGAGCGCAAGAGTAGCGCCAACTGAATACGAATTTAAAGATTAAAGAACCCAAGGACTTCATCATGGCGAATGCAAATACGACAGCTAAGGCTCAGGCTCAAGGCAAAATTGTTCAGTGTATCGGCGCGGTAGTTGACGTGGAATTTGCCCGTGACCAGATGCCTAAAATTTATGACGCACTGAAAATGGAAGGCTCAGCGTTGACGCTGGAAGTTCAGCAGCAGCTCGGCGATGGCGTGGTGCGCACAATTGCACTGGGTACGTCTGATGGCATGCGCCGTGGCAATATCGTTTACAACACCGGCGCGCAAATCACTGTTCCAGTCGGCAAGGCAACACTGGGCCGCATCATGGACGTGCTCGGCGCGCCGATTGACGAGCGTGGCCCGGTTGACCAGACACTGACCGCACCGATTCACCGCAAGGCTCCAGCTTATGACGAGCTCAGCCCATCGCAAGAACTGCTGGAAACCGGCATCAAGGTGATCGATTTGGTCTGCCCGTTTGCCAAAGGCGGCAAAGTCGGCTTGTTTGGCGGCGCTGGCGTGGGCAAGACCGTGAACATGATGGAACTCATCAACAACATCGCCAAGGCACACTCGGGTTTGTCGGTGTTTGCCGGTGTGGGTGAGCGTACCCGTGAAGGCAATGACTTCTACCATGAGATGGCTGACTCTGGTGTTGTGAATCTTGAGAAACTTGAAGAGTCCAAAGTGGCGATGGTTTACGGCCAGATGAACGAGCCCCCAGGCAACCGTTTGCGTGTGGCGCTGACCGGCCTGACCATCGCTGAGTCCTTCCGTGACGAAGGCCGTGACGTGCTGTTCTTTGTGGACAACATCTACCGCTACACGCTGGCCGGTACCGAGGTGTCCGCTTTGCTGGGCCGTATGCCTTCCGCCGTGGGTTACCAGCCTACGCTGGCTGAAGAAATGGGCCGCTTGCAAGAGCGTATTACCTCCACCAAGGTTGGCTCGATCACCTCCATCCAGGCGGTTTACGTTCCTGCCGATGACTTGACCGACCCGTCACCAGCCACAACTTTTGCCCATCTGGATTCCACAGTCGTGCTGAGCCGCGACATCGCGTCGCTGGGCATCTACCCGGCGGTTGATCCGCTGGATTCGACCAGCCGCCAGTTGTCACCGGCCGTGGTCGGTGAAGACCACTACAACACCGCCCGCGCCGTGCAGGGTACCTTGCAGCGCTACAAAGAGTTGCGCGACATCATTGCCATTTTGGGCATGGACGAATTGGCGCCCGAAGATAAACTGGCCGTAGCCCGTGCCCGCAAAATCCAGCGTTTTCTGAGCCAGCCTTTTCACGTTGCTGAGGTGTTTACCGGCTCACCTGGCAAGTACGTCAGCTTGGCTGAAACCATTCGCGGCTTCAAAATGATCGTGGCAGGCGAGTGCGATCACTTGCCAGAGCAGGCTTTCTACATGGTTGGCACGATTGACGAGGCTTTTGAAAAAGCCAAGAAGGTTTAAGGTTTTCACCTACAGAACTCGCATCTGTCGCGGAATAAACTCAACGTAGATTTAACGGCAAAAAATGACGTAATGGCAAAGACGCCCAGTAAAACTGCTAATCGACAAAATTCTAATAGCACAAACGGCTGGGCAGCTACAAAAGCAATTTTTCTAAAAGCGATTAGTGCCGGTCCAATTGCGACGGTAACAATATGTGTAACGGCCATAACGTTATCAATCGTATGGACTTTGGGTTCCATCAATCTGACAACTGTAATTTTGAAAATATTAGATGGTTATGCTCTCGGCGTTGGAGGTTGGGTGTTATTCGCAGGTGCACTTGTTGCTTTGAATGTAAATCGAAGAAGA
>JAYVPR010000031.1:0-2751 GCA_043757245.1 Polaromonas sp.
TGGGTGTTGACGAGGCTTTCAGTGTTGACGAACTCGGCACAAAAATGCCTGCACTGCTCGCCAACCAAGCGGCTGTGTGGTTTCCTTTCGCTACCCACAAGGGGCTGGAGACGCAGGTGGATGGCTGGCTGGGCAAAGTGCGTGCGCGTGTTCGCTATGGCGCTGAATGCCCGCAAAGCCAGCACGACTTGTGCAAGATACTGGATGAAATGCGGCTAATCAAAGACGCCCATGAAATTGCGATTTTGCGCCGTGCTGGCGCTATTTCGGCAGGTGCGCATGTCCGGGCGATGCAAACCAGCGCGGCCATGCTGCGCAAGCCAATCAAAGGCGGCCTGCGTGAATACCATTTAGAAGCAGAGTTGCTGCATGAATTTCGCCGCCACGGCTCGCAGTACCCGGCTTACACCAGCATCGTTGCGGCTGGAGCCAATGCCTGCATATTGCATTACCGAGCCGCTGATGCCGAATTGACACCGGGCGACTTGTGTTTGATTGATGCTGGCTGCGAACTCGACGGCTATGCCAGCGACATCACCCGCACCTTTCCGGCCAACGGCAAATTCACCTCCGCCCAGCGCACGCTGTACAACATCGTCTTGGCAGCCCAAGAAGCAGCCATCAAAGCGACCAAGCCCGGCAAGCGCTTTACAGACCCGCACGACGCTGCCACCCGCGTGCTGGCGCAGGGGATGCTTGACACTGGCTTGCTGGCCAAAGCCAAACACGGCTCGGTGGACGACGTGCTGGCAAGCGGCGCTTACCGCCAGTTTTACATGCACCGTACCGGCCACTGGATGGGCATGGACGTCCACGACTGCGGCGACTACACCGAACCCGGCAGCAAGGCCATGCAAGAGCGCGACCCACTGGGCGAAATGGTCATGAAAAAACCGCCGCGCATTTTGCGGCCAGGCATGGTGCTGACGATTGAGCCCGGCATCTACGTGCGTCCCGCCAAAGGCGTCCCCAAAGAGTTCTGGAACATCGGCATTCGTATTGAAGACGATGCGCTGGTGACCACCAAGGGTTGCGAGTTGATGACGCGCGGCGTCCCGGTGACCGCCGATGAGATTGAGGCGCTGATGCGGCTTTGACATCAAACCCAATTCTGCGCAGGGTTTAAAAATTTGAAATTGGAGGGCAGCCCAAATCAGCATGGTTTGATGCCATTTCGTGTCGCGTTCCGTAGCTTTGCCAACTGGTTTTGGCGCGGCAAACGGCCTACAATCACAAACCTTACGAATCTTACAAAACTGATGAAGGCCAAAGGCCGTCATCGCCGGAGACTTTTGCCCATGCCGAACACGCCTCTTAACACTGCTGACAAACGCGCTGAATTGCGCGTGGCCGCGCTGGAGTACCACGAATTCCCGACACCCGGAAAACTACAGATTTCCGCTACCAAACAGCTCACCAACCAGCGCGATTTGGCGCTGGCTTACTCACCCGGCGTGGCTGCACCGTGTGAAGAAATTGTCAAAGATCCGAACAACGCCTTCAAGTACACCGCACGCGGTAACCTGGTGGCGGTGATCACCAACGGCACGGCTGTTCTGGGGCTGGGCGACATTGGCCCTTTGGCCGCCAAGCCGGTGATGGAAGGCAAGGCTGTACTGTTTAAAAAGTTTGCGGGCGTGGATGTTTTTGACATCGAGATTGATGAAAAAGACCCGGCCAAGCTGGTCGACATCATTGCCTCGCTGGAGCCCACTTTTGGCGCGATCAATCTGGAAGACATCAAAGCGCCAGATTGCTTTTACATAGAGCGCGAGCTGCGCAAACGCATGAAGATTCCAGTCTTTCATGACGACCAGCACGGCACGGCCATTACCGTAGGTGCGGCGATTTTGAATGCGCTTAAAGTGGTCGGCAAAGCGCCTGGGCAAGTCAAGCTGGTCACATCTGGGGCGGGCGCGGCGGCACTGGCCTGCCTGAACCTGTTGCTCAAACTGGGCATTGCACGTGAAAACATCTACGTGACCGACCTGGCTGGTGTGGTCTACGAGGGCCGCACAGAGCTGATGGACGAAGACAAAATCGCCTTCGCACAAAAAACCGATGCGCGTACCCTTAGCGAGGTCATTGAAGGCGCAGATATCTTTTTGGGCTTGTCGGCTGGCGGCGTGCTCAAACAAGACATGGTCAAAAAAATGGCCGCCAAGCCGATTATTTTTGCGCTCGCCAACCCGAATCCCGAGATCAACCCCGACGACGTAAAAGCCGTGCGAGAAGACGCCATCATCGCCACAGGCCGCACTGACTACCCGAACCAGGTCAACAATGTCTTGTGCTTTCCGTACATCTTTCGGGGCGCACTGGATGCAGGCGCATCGACCATCACAATTGAGATGGAAATTGCTGCTGTGCACGCGATTGCCGACTTAGCGCAGGCCGAGCAGAGCGAAGTGGTGGCCGCCGCCTACGCAGGTGAAAAGCTGGCCTTTGGGCCCGAATACTTGATCCCAAAGCCGTTTGACCCGCGCCTGATGATGAAGATTGCGCCAGCGGTTGCCAAAGCTGCGGCAGACAGCGGCGTGGCGTTGCGCCCGATTGCTGACATGGAAGCTTATCGCGCGCGACTGGAAAACTTTGTCTATGCGTCGGGCACGCTCATGAAACCGATTTTCGACGCAGCCAAGCGCGCCAGCAAAAAGCGGGTGGCTTTTGCTGAAGGCGAAGAAGAGCGCGTGCTGCGGGCGGTGCAAATCCTGGTTGACGAAGGCTTGGCGCGCCCCACACTTATCGGGC
>JAYVPR010000032.1:0-10169 GCA_043757245.1 Polaromonas sp.
TGAAATTCTTCTGTTTTCATCGCCACACCTATGTCGTTGATTTACATAGTTTTATTTATACCACTATCTAACGAGGACATAGCCTAAATTTATAGTAACTGGATTACTGTTGGCCGTGCTGGTGGAGTTTGGTTTGTCGCCGCGCATCGTCACTGCACGGGCTGATGGCGGTCATTTGAAGCTGCTGCATGGGCTGGGCAGCGCGATGTATTTCGGGCAATGGCTGTGTGCAGGGTTTTCGCTTTGGGTTTTAAGTTCAAAGGCGGGAGCCTTCACCGCAGAGGCGCAGAGTACGCAGAGTCGCGCAGAGGAAAGGAAGGAAGAGAAATAGGGAAGTGAAAAAAGGGAATTGTTTACTTTTCTCCCTAAAAAATCTGCGGCTCTCTGTGTTCTCTGCGTACTCTGCGTACTCTGCGTACTCTGCGGTGAATGAACCTGAACCTGAATCTGCTCGTGACTTACGAACGCTCAGCCGCCTCCAGCGTATTGACCAGCAGCATGGTGATGGTCATCGGCCCGACGCCGCCGGGTACGGGTGTGATGTAGCCAGCAACCTGACCAACGCCCTCAAAATCCACGTCACCGCACAATTTGCCGGCGTCATTGCGGTTCATACCCACGTCAATCACCACCGCGCCGGGTTTGACCATGTCTGCGGTCAAAACATTGCGCTTGCCGACCGCTGCAACGATGACATCGGCTTGCAGCGTCATGGCTTTTAGGTTTTCGGTTGCGCTGTGGCAAATCGTGACAGTGGCATTTTTTTGCAAAAGCATCAGCGCCATCGGTTTGCCAACGATGTTGCTGCGGCCAATCACCACGGCGTGTTTGCCTTTTAGGTCGTAACCAATACTTTCCAGCATCTTCATGCAGCCATATGGCGTACATGGCCAAAACCCGGGCTGGCCCACCATCAGCGCGCCGGCACTGGCAACGTGAAAGCCGTCAACATCCTTGGCAGGCGCGATGGCCTCAATGACTTTTTGTGCATCGATGTGTGCAGGGAGCGGCAACTGCACCAAAATGCCGTGAATGGCCGGATCGTTGTTCAGCGCATCAACGCGCGCCAACAAATCGGCTTCGCTCAAACTGGATGGGTGTTTGTCCAGGACTGAATGCAAGCCGTTGTCCTCGCAGGCTTTGACCTTGTTGCGCACGTACACCTGGCTGGCCGGATTGTCGCCCACCAAAACCACCGCCAGGCCGGGCGTGATGCCGCGTGCGCGCAGGGCAGCAGTGCGCTGAGCAACGCCTGCGCGCAGTTGTTTGGAGAGAGCGTTTCCGTCGATGATCTGAGCTGTCATGGGTTGAGGGAAGTATTTCTTCGTATTTTTGGGATTTTCCCAATAAAAACGCCCGTTAGCCTAATGGATACGGGCGTAATTTGCTATAAATAATATAGCATTTCGGATTGTCGAATCAAGCCTTGGATGTAGTCGATCCGAGTGCAATTTTCAGCAGGTCAGCCACGGTGTTAGCGTTCAGCTTTTCCATGATGTTGGCGCGGTGCGCCTCTACCGTCTTGATGCTGATGCCAAGGTCGTCAGCGATTTGCTTGTTCAAACGCCCCGCCACAATGCGCTCAAGAACCTGAGATTCACGCGATGTCAGCTTGGCCAGGAGGGCGTCGCGGCTGGCGGACTGCTGATGACCTGCAAAGGCTTCTTTGGCCTGCTCCAGCATGCGCTCGACCAGATTAACCAGCGCTTCTTCCTGAAACGGCTTTTGGATGAAATCCATCGCGCCTTTTTTCATGGTGTTCACGGCCATGGGCACGTCGCCGTGACCGGTAATGAAGACGATGGGCAGTGGTGACTTGCGCTCGACCAGCTTGTCTTGTAACTCCAGCCCTGTCATGCCGCCCATGCGGATGTCAACAATCAGGCAGGCCACTTCCCGTGCGTCGTAACGGCTTAAAAAAGTTTCTGCTGAGTCGTAGCAGCGAACCCGGTAATCTTTGCCTTCCAGCAGCCACTGCAACGAGTCGCGCACGCCTTCATCGTCGTCAACAACATAGACAGTACCTTTTTTGGGAATCAAGCTCATACCAAATTTTCTTTCGTGAACTTCTCAAGACTTGCCTGAGTTATTTGCCGCCAAGTTTGCCGCTAAATTAACTGCCGAAATTTCTGCTGCCGAATCAATAGCAAAATCAGCCGCAGAAGCGGTGGACTCAAGCATCGGTGCCATCAGTGGTGACACCGGTATCCAGAAGGTAAACCGACAACCCGTGACATCCAAGCCATTGTAAAGGTTCTCAGCTTCTAACCGTCCTTGATGCGACTCCACAATACTGCGGCAAAGCTTCAAGCCAATGCCCATGCCTTCGGCCTTGGTGGAGTAAAACGCTTCATAGAGTCGGCCCATGACTTCTGCTGACAGGCCGCACCCCGAGTCCAGCACTGAAAATTCCACCACGTTCTGTTCGTTAATTGTTTTGGGCACCACCCGCAACTCAACGCTGCGCCTGGCCGTTGGCAGGTGGGCTTGCTCAATGGACTCGGCTGCATTTTTCATCAGATTGATCAGCACCTGCTCAATCAGGATCGGATCGACCATGACTTGTGGCAGGCGTGCCGCAATGTAATGGGACAGCCGCACATGGTGACGGCGCAGTTCAATCTCAGCCAGCTCCATCGCGTTACTTACCATGGTGCCCACATCGGCCAGCGTTCGGTTGGGCTCGCTACGTTTGACGAAAGAACGAATGCGCTGAATGATTTGGCCTGCACGGTGCGCCTGTTTGGCTGTTTTTTCAAGGGCCAGCAGCAGGTCTTCGGTACTGATCTTGTCGGCCTTGATGCGCGTCACCATTCCGTTGCAATAGTTGTTAATAGCCGTTAGCGGCTGGTTCAGCTCGTGCGCTACGCTCGACGCCATCTCGCCCATGGTGATCAGGCGGCTTGCGGTTTGAGCGCGCTCGTTTTGTTGGGCGGCTTGCTCTTCCGCATGGCGCCGTGGCGTGATGTCAGTGGCAATCACCATTTGCGCCAGTCGGCCGTCGACCCAGGTCAGATAGCGGGAGCGCACCTCCAGCCATTTGGACAGGTTGGGTACATAAATTTCTGCGTTTTCAGCCAGCGCGGTGGTCAGGGTGTCTGTCGGCAAGCCTGCCAGAGGATCAACCGCATCCAGTGCATCGTCTGTGGTGGGTGCGGGCGGCACACCGGCCTGTGCAATCAGGTTCATGTGGCCAGACACTTCAGCGCCAAACCAGGAACGGTAAAGCTTGTTGGCAAAGAGCACCTCTTCGCTGCCCAGTGGCGCCACGGACACCGCTGCATCAAGTCCTTCCAGAACGGTTGTAAAGCGCTCGTAGGAGGCAGACAACTCTTCGCGAATGCGCCGGGGTTCGGTGATGTCGGTCATGGACGTCATCCAGCCAGTTTGCTGGCCTTTGGGATCAACCAAAGGCGACACGTACATGCGAGCATCAAAAATTTCACCATTTTTACGCTGTACCCTAACCTCAAAGCCACCGGGCGGCGTGCGGCCAGCCAACTCATCGTTGAGCCGCGCCATCGAGGTTTCAAGATCGTTTTCAGGCCAATGCGGGAAGGGTGGAACCCGGCCCACCAGGTCAGATTCCTGCAGACCTGTCATTTGGCAAAAGGCTGGGTTGACGTAGGTGATGCGTCCCGTCATGTCTAGCGCACGCATGCCCGTAAGCATGGAGTTTTCCATCGCGCGGCGAAAGTTGGTTTCCTTGATAAGGTCTTGCTGCGCCTGCACCCTGCGCCGGGTGTGGCGCCAGGTGCCCAGCAGCATCCAGACAGTCAGCGCGCTCAATGCGCTCACCAGCCAAAAAAAACCGCTGCCGACTACACCCAAAGACGTTTTGTAACCCTGAGCCCGTATTAACAGCCCATTGCCGACGGGCGACACCGGAATTTCGTATTCAGATGCGCCATCAGACCAGGGCAAAAGCCGCACGGCCGGGCTGCGTGGCGGGGGCAGGTTGCCTGCCAGTACATTGTTTTTATCGTCCAGCAGGGTCACCGCGTATTTGGCAACGATTTCCGTTGGCACACCAAACCGCAACAAGCCGTCAATCGCGTATTCGCCCATAATGACGCCGCCAAATTTACCCTGGTCATCCAGCGGCACCAAAATTTGCAGTGTGTCCGGGTTGTAATTGCTGCTACCTTGGGAATTGATGGGGGGTGAATAAACCGGTTGGCGCAGATCACGCGCCAAGTCATAAGTGCCGCCTGTTTCGCCGGTTTTGAGCTGCTCACCTTTTGTACGGATCTGTGCCCCGCTGGCGCTGGCCGACGCGTAGCTGGCCTTGACACGCCGCTTGCCGTCTATCCAGGTGATTGCCAGGAGTTCTGGATACTGGTTGACCAGCGACTCGGCCTGAGCCATGAATTCCTCCCTGTCGATCTCCCGGTTAGATACGTCGCGTCCGATCCGCATCAGCTGCTCTTGGCGCTCCAGCAAGCGCAAGCGCAGCCGCTGCTGAGCGTATTCAACATCGCGTTTAAGTGCCTGCTGCTCTCTGTCAATCTCTTCAAGCCGCAGATAGCCAAATGCGGCGATGACCGCCGCCAAAAACAAAACGACTGCCAGCAATGGGCCGAGCATGACAAATCGATCTTGCCGTGCAGGAGATTGCTTGCGCCACCAATGACGCCACCAAACCACCGGTTTGGGGGGAGGGTGGCTTGTTGCTTGAGGCGGGGTGTTGCTGGGCATAAAGTGCAATTCGCAGTTTAAGTGCTTTAGACACGTCTGTTCGGGTTTACATACCTCTTAAAAGACTAAATATTTTTACAATGTGAAATAAGTAAGCATAATTTGAAATATTATAAAAAATATGCGAAACTAGCGGCTAAGCTTAAAACAACGTTTACAAACGTCGTGTTGCACAAGTTTTATGCCCTGAGCTGGATTAGATCAGTCCAAGATACAGGCACATCATCAGCGCTTTTTCAAAGCAGGAGACAAGACATGGCGGCCAATCTCATACAAATAACAAGTCCAGGCGCAAACGACGCGTTCGACAAAGACACCCAGGAAACCCGGGAGTGGATGGACGCGCTGACTGCTGTCATTGAAAGTGAAGGCCCGGAGCGGGCTCACTTTTTGCTCGAACAACTGCTGGAACATGCGCGACAAAAGAGCATTGACATGCCTTTTTCAGCCACCACGGCTTACGTCAACACGATTGAACCCGAGCAGCAAGAGCACGCCCCTGGTAACCTTGAAATTGAAGCACGGCTGCGCGCCTATATGCGTTGGAATGCAATGGCGATGGTTGTAAAAGCCAACCGCCTGCACCCCGCAGACGGCGGTGACCTAGGTGGGCACATTGGTTCGTTCGCATCGCTGGCCAGCATGTTTGGTGCGGGCTTTAACCACTTTTGGCATGCTGAAAGCGCCGAGCCTGGAAAAGAGCACGGCGGCGACTGCCTCTACATTCAGGGTCATGTGTCACCCGGCGTGTATGCGCGTGCTTATCTTGAAGGTCGCTTGACGGAAGAGCAGTTGCTTAACTTCAGGCAAGAGGTCGATGGAAAAGGCCTGTCCAGCTATCCGCACCCCAAGCTGATGCCTGCTTTCTGGCAGTTCCCCACCGTGTCGATGGGCTTGGGTCCGCTGATGGCAATTTACCAGGCGCGTTTCCTTAAATATTTACATGCACGCGGCATTGCCAATACTGAAAACCGTAAGGTTTGGGTCTTTTGCGGTGACGGCGAGATGGATGAAGTCGAGTCCCTAGGTGCAATTGGCCTGGCCGCGCGCGAAAGGCTCGACAACCTGGTGTTTGTCATCAACTGCAATTTGCAACGGCTCGACGGTCCGGTGCGCGGCAACGGCAAGATCGTACAAGAGCTTGAAGGTGAATTTAGAGGCGCAGGCTGGAACGTCATTAAGCTGCTGTGGGGCTCCGGCTGGGACCCGTTGCTGGCGCGCGACAAAGACGGTATCCTCAAAAAGATCATGATGGACACCCTCGATGGCGACTACCAGGCCATGAAGGCGAATGACGGTGCCTACGTTCGAAAACACTTCTTTGGTCAGCACCCCAAGGCGTTAGAGATGGTCGCGCACATGAGCGACGAAGAGATTTTTGACCTGCGTCGTGGCGGCCATGACTCGAAAAAAGTCTATGCCGCATTTGCCTCTGCGGTTAAGCACAAAGACCAGCCGACGGTGCTGCTCATCAAGACCGTCAAGGGTTTTGGTATGGGCAAAATCGGTGAAGGCAAAAATAACGTTCACCAGACCAAAAAACTGTCTGACGAAGACATCAAGGCTTTTCGCGACCGTTTCAACATTCCGATTCCTGACAGCCAGCTGGCCGATATTCCGTTTTACAAGCCCGCTGATGACACGCCAGAAATGCGCTACCTGCACGAGCGTCGCAAAGCCCTGGGCGGCTACCTGCCGCATCGTCGTACCAAGGCCGATGAAAGCTTTACTGTTCCAGCGCTGGACACCTTTAAATCGGTGATGGAGCCGACGCCAGAAGGACGTGAGATTTCAACCACGCAGGCTTATGTGCGATTTCTCACGCAACTGCTGCGAGACCAGGCTTTAGGGCCACGCGTGGTGCCGATTTTGGTTGATGAAGCCCGCACTTTTGGCATGGAAGGCTTATTCCGCCAGATCGGCATTTACAACCCTGATGGCCAAAAATACACCCCGGTTGATAAAGACCAGGTGATGTATTACAAGGAAGACAAAAAAGGTCAAATTCTGCAAGAGGGCATCAATGAAGCGGGCGGCATGAGCAGCTGGATTGCAGCAGCTACGTCTTATTCAACGAACAACCGCATCATGGTGCCGTTTTATGTGTACTACTCCATGTTTGGCTTTCAGCGCATTGGTGACCTGGCCTGGGCGGCTGGCGACATGCAGGCGCGCGGCTTTTTGCTAGGCGGTACATCAGGTCGCACCACACTGAACGGCGAAGGCCTACAGCACGAAGACGGCCACAGCCACATCATGGCGGGCACGATTCCTAACTGCATCAGCTACGACCCGACCTTTGCGCATGAAGTCGGTGTGATCTTGCACCACGGCCTCAAGCGCATGGTTGAGAAACAGGACAACGTGTACTTCTACATCACGCTGCTGAACGAAAACTACGCCATGCCTGGCTTGACGGCGGGCACAGAAGAGCAAATTATCAAGGGCATGTATCTTTGCAAACTAGGCAGCGACCGCGCAGCGGTTAACGCGCCTCGCGTGCAACTGCTGGGCTCGGGTACCATCCTGCGCGAATCGATTGCAGCACAAGAATTGCTTGAGAAGGAGTGGGGCGTTGCCGCCAACGTCTGGAGCTGCCCAAGCTTTAACGAACTGGCGCGTGACGGTCAGGATGCCGAGCGCTGGAGCTTGCTCCATCCCCTGGAAGCGGCCCGCGTGCCCTTTGTCGCCCAACAGCTTGAAAAGCACACTGGCCCGGTGGTTGCATCAACTGACTACATGAAGGCTTATGCAGAGCAGATCCGTAACTACATACCAAAAACTAACGGTGTGGGCCGCACCTTCAAGGTGCTGGGCACCGACGGTTTTGGTCGCAGTGACTTCAGAAGCAAGCTGCGCGAGCATTTTGAAATCAACCGCCATTACATTGTTGTGGCGGCGCTAAAAGCGCTCAGCGAAGAGGGCACTGTGCCTGTTGCCAAAGTGGCCGAGGCGATTAAAAAATACGGCATTGCCGTTGATAAAATCAACCCGCTCTACGCTTAAACTTTATTTTTGTGGGACAGAGCAACGAGCGCACCAAGCGCCTCGTTGCTTTGTCCCCAACTGATTGGAGATACACATGGCACTCATAGATATTCAAGTTCCAGACATTGGTGATTTTGATGAAGTCACCGTCATCGAGTTGCTCGTCAAACCGGGCGACAGCATCAAGGCCGACCAGTCGTTGCTGACCGTCGAGTCCGACAAAGCGTCGATGGAAATCCCGTCGAGTGCGGCGGGCGTGGTTAAAGAAGTCAAGGTCAAGCTGGGCGACAAGGTCAAGCAGGGGTCTATCGTTTTAAGCCTTGAAAGCAGTGATTTTAGTGCTGTTAAAGTGTCAAAAGAGTCTGAAGCCCAAGAGATGCGTGCACAAGCTGCTCCTGAATCAGTAGCGCATAAAGCTGCCCCAGTAGCTACCGGAGCGGCAGTCAGTGGCCCGGTTGATATTCATGTGCCGGACATCGGTGATTTCAAAGACGTGACCGTCATCGAGGTCCTCGTCAAAGTGGGTGACAGCATCAAGGTCGAGCAATCGCTGGTCACGGTTGAATCGGACAAAGCCTCGATGGAAATTCCGTCATCTGCTGCTGGCGTCCTGAAAGACCTCAAGGTCAAGCTGGGTGATAAGCTCAATATCGGCGATTTGTTGGCTGTACTGGAGGGCAGCGCGCCTGCTACAGCCGCACCAGCACTGGCACCGGCACCGGCTGTTTCCGCTTCCGTTCGACCTGAGCCTGTCGAAGGGTTATCTGCGCCCGCAGCGCCTCCCCACAACCCAACCACAGCCCCCACAGGCGCACTGCCGCACGCTTCCCCATCGGTACGCAAGTTTGCGCGAGAGCTCGGTGTACCGTTGACCGAAGTCAAGGGCGCAGGTCCGAAAGGACGAATCACCCTTAGCGACGTTCAAACCTTTACCAAATCCGTCATGTCAGGCGCAGTGCAAACCCAAGCCATCGCAGCGGTAGCACCCAAGGCCTCGGGCGACGGTGCAGGCCTGGGCCTCATCCCCTGGCCCAAAGTCGACTTCACCAAGTTTGGTGCCGTTGAGGTCAAGCCGCTGTCGCGCATCAAGAAAATCAGCGGCGCCAATCTGCACCGTAACTGGGTGATGATCCCGCATGTTACCAATCATGACGACGCTGACATCACCGATCTTGAAGCCTTCCGTGTCATGCTCAACAAAGAAAATGAAAAGGCCGGTAAGAGCGTGAACGACGCAAGCGTCAAGATCACCATGCTGGCGTTTGTCATCAAGGCTTGCGTTGCAGCACTCAAGAAGTTTCCCGACTTCAATGCATCGCTTGAAGGCGACACGCTGGTTTACAAAAAATACTTCCACATCGGGTTTGCAGCCGACACGCCTAATGGTTTAACAGTGCCGGTCATTCGTGATGCAGATCAAAAGTCCATCATGCAAATCTCGCAAGAGCTGGCTGATTTGTCGAAGAAAGCGCGTGATGGCAAGCTCAGTCCGGCAGAAATGACCGGCGGTTGCTTCAGTATTTCGTCACTCGGCGGCATAGGCGGCAACTATTTCGCGCCCATCATCAACGCACCCGAAGTCGCCATCATGGGCCTCGGAAAATCAGCCAACAAGCCAGTGTGGAACGGCAACGCTTTTGTGCCGCGGCTGCTGATGCCCGTGAGCCTGAGCTACGACCACCGCGTGATTGATGGCGCTTCTGCTGCCCGCTTTAATGCCTATCTCGGTCAGTTGCTGGCTGACTTCAGGCGTGTCCTGTTGTGACAACACTCGTGGTTGTTAAAAAAGCAGGTCACGTCGTCATGGCTGCTGACACGCTGGTCACCTTTGGTGACACCGCCTTGGCACATCGCTATGAAGCTAACAGCAAAATCTTCAAGGTTGATACGCCTGCCGGCATCAGCTATGTTGGCATGGCGGGCACGGTGGCGCATTTTCCCGCGCTGCGCAAGGCGACGGCGGCGCTGCCCAAGGCTGACTTGAAGTTCAGCTCCAAAGACGAGGTGTACGACACATTTTTAAAGCTGCATCCGCTGCTGAAAGAAAACTTTTTCCTGCAAACCAAAGAAGACGATAACGACCCGTATGAGTCGATGCAGTTCACGGTTGTCATTGCTAACTCAAGCGGTATTTACGGTTTATACAGCTACCGCGAGATTTTTGAATTCAAGGAATTTTGGGCGATTGGCTCGGGGCGCAGCTTTGCGCTGGGCGCGATGCACGCCGCTTGGGGCAACGCCAAAACCGCCAAGGAAGTTGCCATGGCCGGTATGCACGCAGGCTGCGAGTTTGACAAAAACTCTGGCGGGCCGATTGATATTTATTCCGTTAAATTGAAAACCTGAAGGTTCAGTATGTTGGAAATAAAAGTACCTGATATTGGCGATTTTGATGAAGTCACGGTGATTGAGCTGCTCGTCAAAGTCGGCGACAGCATCAAGGTTGACCAGAGTTTGCTCACGGTGGAGAGCGACAAAGCCTC
>JAYVPR010000033.1:0-2738 GCA_043757245.1 Polaromonas sp.
TGGCACCCAGCAATTCTGCCCAAATCGGCAGCAGTGCCTGCACAATTCCGATCAAACCGACATAGACGCTGATGTAGATGGCTGAGCCAACCGACAGCGCCGCTAAAGCGGTGTCGCTGTAGCGCCCTGCAATCACTGTATCTGCCACACCAAACGCCATGACAGCCAGTTGGCCGACAAGCACCGTGCCAGCGTGCCGCGAGATTATTCTTAACTCGCTCACGGCGTGCGCGTTGCGCGCGTATTTTTTGTGTTGCTGGCGACACGCTTGAACAGCAAGACGTTTTCATTTTTATCTACAGGCCTGCGCAGTGTGGCCCAAAAAGCCCAGTCGGGCAGATTGACGGCATGGCCCAATGTCGACTGGAAGTCGGCATCGACAATCAGGAAATCGCAGCCTGCGTCCGGTGCAGCCTGCCGCAGCGTGAGCTGGCCGTGGTATTGCAAGGCGGCTGCTTGCGCACTGCTGATGCCGTAAATTTCAACGCAGGCGGTTGGCCCCATCAGTTTTGCCACCTGGCGCGACATGGGGGCGTAGCTGCGGGCATAGTCAAGCAAAGGCAGCCAGAGCGTCATCAGCAGCAACCAGCACAGCGTTGCACCGCCCGCTGGCAGCACCAACGATTTCCAGATGGCCGTGCGGTGCGCTCCTGTGCGCCACTTCACCAGCCAGGCCCAGGCCAGTGTTGCGCCCAGTGCCATCAAAAAAGCAAACCACGAAAAGCTCGGTTCAAACCCCGGTGCGAGCCTGGCCACGTTGGCGGCGGGCTGGCGCGGCACGCCAGTTTGCATGGCAATCCACACCACCCAGATGATGATGCCGCAACCGGTAAAAAACAGCAGGGTGAACCAGTCAATCAGCGATGCCACGCTGCGCTTGAGTGTCGGCAAAGCAAAGGCCGCCAGCGCCGCCATGGGCGGCAGGCTCAGCAGCAGACTGCGGTCAGCGCTTGGGGTCGTCAAAGTGGCCAGCACCGCAACTAGAGCAAACCACAGCGGCAAGGCAACGTGGCGGCTGGCAAGTTGCCTGCGCCAGCGCCAAAGTGTCCACATGGCCAGTGGCCAGGTCGGCCAGGTAAACCACAGCAGCAGGCGGCCCAGTTTGCGCCAGTCGGTCCACGTGTTTTGCTCGCCCGTGCCTGGCAAATGAATGCGCCAGCGCCACAAGTCCAGCATCAAGACCAGCAAGGCCACGCACGCAGTGATGCCAACGATCAGCAGCAGCCATTGCCATGATTGGCGCTTTGCGGTGCTGTCTGGCGCAATATCATGACCATTGATGCGAGCATTTTCGCCCCAGCGCATGTGCGTCCATTCCACCAGCGCGCCACCTGTGCCTAGTAGCATGGCTAGCGTGGGTGCGCCACTCAAGGCCAAGCCTGTCAAACCCACCAGCAAGCCTAGCGCGGGTCCAAATACCTGGGTAGCACGGTGGTACGGGCTGGCAGCCATTGCGTAAAAAACCAGTGCCGTGAAGCCCAACTGCGCTAATGCGGGCGTGGTCTCATGCGACAGCTGTGCCAAGCCTAGGCTGGCAATCAGTGCTAATACGCCTGCATCGGCAATGGCGCGTGCGTAGTCGGTTGGCTTGGCCTCACCGCCAAAGGCAAAGGCCACAGGCTGGGCTTGTGGGCTGCGCGCCAAATAATAAATAGCGTACCAAGTGGCCAACAGACTCAGAGCCAGAAGCAACATGAATGGAATACGAACGGCAAAAGCTGGGTCCAGAAATGGCAGGAGTTGTATGGCTGCAGCACCCAGCCAGTACGGCACCAGCGCATCAAAGTCGTTGATCTGACCCAACAATTGAGGGGTAAGCCAGTTAGCCCAATTGGCAGCCAGTTCCCGCATCACGCCAAAGGCAGCAATATCGTCGCTTTTCCAGGGCGCACGGCCAAAAAACCCCGGCAGCACATACGCAGCGCAAAACAGCAACAGTGCCAGCCGTGGCAAGCGGCGCACAGCGGACTGGGCAATGATGGCGGGGGAGGGCTTGTTCAAAAGGGCACTTCTATAAATTCATTTTTCAGGCGAATTGCGTCGTTGCGCGGTGCTCGCAATCTTTACGTACCTGAAGTACGCGCCAAGTGCTGTACTCCGTACGCCTTGCACTTCATCCTGAAAACTGAATTTCTAGAAGTGCCCAAAACGACTGGATCGTAAAGTATGTTGATTTTCATGTATGAACTGGCGAAAAAAAAGCAGCCTGAATTTCAGGCTGCTTTTTGCAAATCAAATTGCGACTGAACTTGAGCCTGAATTTGCGTTTCAGGCAGCGACTACAGCAGTAGCATCTTTGGCAGGTGTTTTGCCAAACCGGTTGCGGAACTTCTCAACACGGCCACCCATGTTATCGACAGATTTTTGTGTGCCAGTGTAGAACGGATGTGACTCGCTTGACGTATCAAGTTTGTACAAAGGCAGTTCGCGACCATCGTCCATTTTCACCATTTCTTTGGTGTTGACGCAAGAGCGGGTGACGAACTTGAAGTTGTTGGACAGGTCCAAAAAGCAAACTTCGCGGTAGTTGGGGTGAATGCCGTCTTTCATGAATCTTTCCTTGTTCGTTTCGGGAGCCACTCAAACCAGTTTCGAGCACTTTCCGTGAAGCCTCAGATTGTAGCGTGCTTTTTTGTCGATAAAAGCGTGGCATTTACCGCAGAGGCGCAGAGAACGCAGAGGGCCGCAGAGTCAAACATCTTTGTTTTCTTCTCTGCGAGGCTCTGCGTTCTCTGCAG
>JAYVPR010000034.1:0-2736 GCA_043757245.1 Polaromonas sp.
AAGTTAGCGCGCAAGACCGGGTCGTTTAGCCGCCCACGGCTGCGCCTTCTCATAAGCCGCAGCGGCGCGAAAGATGTCGGTCTCGTGGTTGATCTTCGCCACCATCTGCAACCCTATCGGCAACCCTGACGTACTGAACCCCACTGGGACAGACGCAGCCGGCTGCCCAGTCAAATTAAAAGGGTAGGTGTATGACATCCATGAAATGATGTTGTGAGCCGACCACGGCGGCGCGTCGGCGTCGGCTGCAAACGCGGTGCATGGCGTGGTGGGTGTCAGCAGCAGGTCAATCGATTCAAACCTGGCGCGCATGCGCTCGCGAAACTCATAACGCCTGAACACCTTGGCGTAGTAGTCGTCAATCGACTGGTCAAGCGCTGGGGCCAGCATGCGGGCCACGGTTGGGTCCAGCAGGTCACGGGAATCACGCATGGCGTTTTTAAGCCGCGTGCCTACACCGGCATAAAACTCGGCCATCCACAACTCGATTGGGTCAAGTCGCGTGATGTCGTCGTTGGCTATGCAGGTTGCCGCGTCCCAATCAATAATCTCGCAGCCTAAACCTTCAAGCACCTTGACAGCCGCCTCGCAAGCTGCGACCAGCTCAGGCTCTGGCTTACCGTACCCGAGAGTTGCGGACCACGCAACCCGCATGCCCTTAATTGGCGAGTCACAAGCGCCAACAAAGTCTGGCACCGGGCCAGCCAGGCTGAAAGGGTCGCGCCTATCGTGGCCTGCAATCACGCCCAGCAACAGGGCTGCATCGCGCACGGTACGGGCCAGCGGCCCGACGTGGGCCAGCGTTGGCGTAGCCGACACGGGGAACACCGGTACTCGGCCAAATTGCGCCTTGATGCCAAACAGCCCGCAAAAAGAGCTGGGCAGGCGCACCGATCCTCCCCCGTCTGTGCCCAGCGCAAACGGCGTCACGCCCGCGGCCACGCTGCTGGCCGCACCCAGGCTGGAGCCGCCAGGCGTTTTACTCAAGTCCCAGGGGTTGCGCGTGATACCGCTCAAAGGCGACGGCCCGCCGCCCTTACAGCCAAATTCGGTCGTTGTGGTTTTGCCGATGATGCAGGCACCTGCCGCCAGGGCGCGCTCCACCGAAGGTGCATCGCTAGCAGCGATGTTGTCAGCCAGCGTGCGCGAGCCAAAAGTCTGCCGCACGCCGCCCACGGCAATCAGGTCTTTGACCGAAAGTGGCACGCCATGCAGCGGGCCCAACGGCGTGCCATCCATCACAGCTTGCTCGGCACGCCGCGCTGCCGCCAGAGCGGCTTCGGGCATGGCCGTCACAAAGCAATTGAGCACCGGCTCCAGCGTCGCCTGCCGCTCCAGGCATTGGCGCATGATTTCTACGGGCGATACCTGCCGGGTCGCGATGGCGTGGGCGAGGTCTGTTGCTGTGGTGTAGGGGTAGTGCATGGTGGGCTACGAATCAACCTTGAACACAGACAGAATACTTTGCAACAAGGGCAGTCGCAAGGCAGCTAGGTCCAGAATTTCTTTACCAAAACGCTTTTCATACAAAGTATGTTCATTCGCTGCTGCACCGTCAAAGTATCCTTTAAATTGCGTCTTTAGCTGTTGAGTGTTGTTGCCAACGATGGGTTGCGCGTGTACTTCCAATAACAACGCCTCCAGGCAGGGAACAGCTAACAGGATCTGCACTTTGTGAGATTTGGCGCGCTTTGCCACGGCCTGTGTCCAATCGGTATCTGAATCAAGCAGCGCATAGCAAGCGTCGTAGGCGGCCAAACGGCTTTGCTTAACCGCATAGTCAACGACATTGCCCGCGCCTTTTCCGTGTGCATTCTTGATATTGACAGTTATCCCGCCACTTCGAAAGGTGTACAACGATTTGCAATGCTGCAAAAAGACGACTTCCGAATGACCTTCACCCACTATCAGCACCGCGCGCCGCAGTTCACGCAAAAACCTCGCTTTACTGCTCATAAATTAGGCACCGCGCCGTACGCGCCGGCCATGTACTTGCCGTAATAGTTGTCGTCGCTGCGTATGCCGCGCACCTGGTCAAGCCGCCAGGCACTGCTTTCGTTGTGCTCGTCTTTTTCGACCAAAAACACCTGCGACTTGGGTAGCAGGTTAAGCACCTCCACTGAATGGCAAGTAAACAGCAATTGCGCCTTGTGCGGGTTGGTTATCTCATTGGCAAACAAATCCAATATCGGCGCCAGCATGTGCGGGTGCAAGTCGCTTTCAAACTCGTCGATGATGGCTAAGCTACCGTTTGCAAGAACCGGTAACAGACGCGATAACAAAACAAAAGCGGCTTGCGTACCACGAGATTCGCGAACAAATGGCAGGTCAAATAGTTCTGCATTTTTGGCCTTATGCATGCCAACTGCCATACGAATTGGTTTGACTTGACCATCTGCCTCTGGTCTTGCTAGTTCTACGACTGCAACTGTAGAAAGCCCTAAATCCCAAGATTTAAGAAGTTGATTCAAAGCAGGTTGATGTTCTGGACTGCTGAAAAAAAAGTCCACGGCCCGGCTTAGTTGAGCACTATCAGACAACTCTTTGCCGGTTTCAGTGAGGTTTGTGCGAAAGTTGCTGTTCACGAACCTCACCGCGATAGGCAAACCGTACTGCGCACCTATTGCTAACAGCGATGCGTTAGACCGTGCATTGACAACTTCAATGGGAAGCGCACCAAAGCCATTGTCTTTAACGGTGTAAGTCTTTCTGCCATCGTCCCACTTGCGTTCAAAA
>JAYVPR010000035.1:0-2736 GCA_043757245.1 Polaromonas sp.
GTGAAAATTTAATCGTTCCTTATGCAGCAAGACATTCTTATCAATTGGTCACCCCAGGAAACCCGTGTGGCGGTCATCGAGCATGGCGCGTTGCAAGAATTGCAGGTGGAGCGGTCACTGGAACGCGGTCTGGTCGGCAATGTGTATTTGGGCAAAGTGGCTCGCGTTTTACCAGGTATGCAGTCGGCTTTTATAGACATTGGTCTGGAGAAAGCTGCCTTCCTGCACGTAGCCGATTTGATGAGCAGCATCAACAGTCGCCATGCCGATGCCGACATGCCTACACCCTTGGTTCAACCGATTGAAAAGCAGTTGTTTGAAGGCCAGGCGGTGATGGTGCAAGTGCTGAAAGACCCGATTGGCACGAAAGGTGCGCGTCTGACGGCACAAATCAGCATCGCGGGGCGCTTGCTGGTGTTTTTGCCGCAGGACAACCATGTCGGCGTGTCACAAAAAATACCACCCAAACAACGCGAAGAGTTGCGCCAGCGTGTTGTCAATCTTGCGGGTGACGCGGGTGGCGGTTTTATCTTGCGCACCAACGGCGAAGACGCGCTGGATACTGAGCTTGCGGAAGACATCGCTTACCTGCGTAAAACCTGGGGTCGAATCAAAGACGCGTCTGTCCGTTTGCCGCCTGCCTCGGTGTTGCATCAGGATTTGAATTTACTCCAGCGTGTGTTACGTGACGTGGTGTTTGAAGGCACGCAAACCATCCGTATTGATTCACGTGAGCAGTTTGACAAACTTAAAAAATTTGCTGCTGAGTTCATGCCTGCCACCTTTGAAAAATTACAGCTGTATGTGGGTGAGCGGCCTATCTTTGATCTGTTCAACATCGACGAAGACATTGCAAAGGCACTGGGTCGCCGGGTAGACCTGAAGTCAGGCGGCTACCTGATCATTGACCAGACTGAGGCGTTGACGACGGTGGATGTGAACACGGGCGGTTTTGTGGGCGCACGAAATTTTGACGACACCATTTTCAAGACCAACCTGGAAGCATCGCTGGCAATAGCTAGGCAACTACGCCTAAGAAATCTGGGCGGTATTGTGATTGTTGATTTCATCGACATGGTCAAAGAAAATCACCGCGATGCGGTTCTGGCAGAGTTTAAAAAGCAGCTCGCGCGTGACCGTATCAAAACCACGGTCAATGGCTTTTCAGCGCTCGGCTTGCTGGAGATGACGCGCAAGCGGACCCGCGAATCGCTGGCGCATCAACTGTGCGAGCCGTGCAGTGCGTGCAGCGGCAAGGGCGTGGTTAAAACGCCGCGCAGTGTGACGTACGACATCTTGCGGGAGATATTGCGTGAAGCGCGTCAGTTCAATCCGCGTGAATTTCGGGTTGTCGCATCGCCCAAAGTTATCGAGCTTTTTCTGGACGAAGAAAGTCAGCACCTGGCCAGCCTGAGCGACTTCATTGGCAAACCGATTTCACTGCAAGCCGAAACCGCCATGGCACAAGAGCAATACGATATCGTTTTGCTCTGATGACGACTTAAGTCCCCATGCGCATTGCCGTTATCAGCCGACTGTTTCTAAAATCAGCAGGCGGTGCAGAAAGTTACTCTGTGGCGTTGGTGGAGCAACTCGCCTCACGTCATGACATTCATGTGTTTGCACAGGAGTCCAACCAGCCTGTTCCGGGGGTAACTTATCACTGTATCTTCTGCCTGAGTCGTAAGCCGCGGTGGATCAACCAGCTCTTGTTTGCTATCTCAACCTGGATCAAAACCAGAAAAGGGTTTGATGTGGTGCACTCTCATGAAAACACCTGGCACGGAGAGGTCCAAACTATTCATGTGAGGCCCATTCGCTACAACCTGCTGCATGACAGACAGGGGTTCAAACGCATCGTGCTCTGGTTGAAAATTGCCTTGAGCCTACGACTCATCACCTATGTATTGCTTGAAGCAGCCCGCTTCAAAGGTACAAACACCAGGAAAGTGGTGATGGCCTCGGGTAGTTTGTTGCCGGAGTCGCAGCAGGCTTATCCGGACAGCAAAGTTTCCATGTCCATCATCACGCCAGGCGCGGACATTCCCACCAATCTACCCAGCCAGCAACAAGCGCGGGCCCAACTTGGCTTGCCTGCCGCCGATAAACTGATCCTCTTTGTCGCCAATGACTACGCACGTAAAGGACTCGATGCCTTGCTACAAGCCATGACGTCGTTGCCTTTAGGCATCGGACTGGTGGTGGTGGGCCGACCCGGAGCTTCTCCAAAATACAGGCAGCGGGTTCATCAACTGGGGCTGACGACAAGGGTTCACTTTCTGGGTTCTCAAGAGGTGATGACCGACGCTTATTGCGCAGCCGACTGCTTGGCGCATCCCACACTGGAGGACAGTTTTGCCATGGTGGTACTCGAAGCCATGGCGCATGGCTTGCCAGTGGTGGTGAGTGGGGCAGCGTATTGCGGCATTTCGCGTCAGTTGCGCGACGGTGTCGAGGCGCTGGTGCTTGAAGACCCCAAGGATGCAGCCAAACTGGCAGGACTGCTCACATCGGTGTTGACGCAGCCGGGGTTGGCGCAAAAGCTGCACCATCATGGACGGGTGTTTGCCGAGCAGCATTCGTGGCAGCGCTGCGCCTTAGAATACGAAGTTTTGTATCGGCAAGTGGCTTGAACGCCTCTATTTTTTTGATCAAGCCAACACCCATGTCCTCAAACCACGAGGCTGGCAATCGCCAGCGCTGGCTCATCATTTCGCATGCCTTCAATATGGATGG
>JAYVPR010000036.1:0-2732 GCA_043757245.1 Polaromonas sp.
TTTTGGCTTGCTCGCCATGGAAAACACGCCAGAAGTTGTCAACTCTATTGCAGCATGGCCATGGATTATTGATGTCTTAACGAAGTGGAAATAGAATCAGACATGCTTCGATGTCACAGTGAATTAATCAAGGACGGCCAACACCATGGAAAACTCTTTATTTAGACTCTTGTGCACGCAACTGTCCCTGCCCCTATGCGTCGCCCTCGTTCTGGGCGCTGCAAGCAGTGGTGCCGGTGCCCACGACACAGCAACTGCCAATCATGTCAACAAGCACCACAAGGCGAACAAAGCCAAAGCCGTCCCCGCCAACTACCTTAAGGGTACGGCCAAAACGTCCAAAACGGGTATGGGTGTGCAGTTGGACTACGCGTTTAACAGTGCTGCTGTGGACCGGTTCGGGTTACTGCATCTCACAATCACCCGGCGCTGCGGTGGCGAAGATGCGACTATCGCCATTCAGCCAGATGCGGGCCTGCTGCTAGCCGAAGGCCTGCCGTCATCGCCCGCTCCGTTCAACCCGGGAGCGAGCTACACCCTGAAGATCAAGCCCACTACCGACGGCCTTCGCTATCTCAACATATTTTTGAAATCTGGTGACATGGGTGAGGCACTTGCCATCCCCGTACAACTCGGCAAGGACGCCAATCTCCAGAAATCTGGGGCAGTAAAAACCACGCCCGAAGGTAAGCGCGTGATCTCGATACCAGCGCAATGAACGTTTTCGGGGATGTACGAAGCCGACGCAAGCGCAATGCTTGTGCCTACTTTTATGCTGGGCGCAACGCACCGAAAGCGGCGATGACTTCCTCAGGTGCCTGCACCAGCTCAATCAACACGCCCTCACCCGCAATCGGAAACTCGTCATTGGCTTTCGGGTGCATGAAGCAAATATCAAAACCCGCTGCGCCCTTGCGAATACCACCCGGCGCGAATCGCACGCCCTGCGACGTGAGCCATTCAACCGCTTTGGGCAGGTCGTCAATCCACAGACCCACGTGGTTGAGCGGCGTGGTGTGTACTGCCGGTTTTTTATCGATGTCCAGTGGCTGCATCAAATCAACCTCGACCTTGAATGCACCAACACCCATAGTGCAGATGTCTTCGTCGACGTTCTCGCGTTCGCTGACAAAGTTGCCGGTGACTTCAAGGCCCAGCATGTCTACCCAAAGCGTACGCAAACGGTCTTTGCTGGTCGAGCCGATAGCGATTTGCTGGATACCCAATACCTTGAAGGGCCTGCCCTGACCCCGCTGAAGGGGACCGCTCATGCCTGCACCACAGGCCGACGGCCCGACAAATAACTTGCGCCCTGCGGCCCCGCCGCTTCCAGGTGCGTGACGCCCGCGCCCAGCCGGAACACCTCGCCCACGCCGTATCGGGTAGACACGCCATCGACCACCAGCGTGAAGTCGCCAGCCGTGATCAACGCGCAGGCGTCAAACGGATGCTGGTGCTCGCCCAACGCATAGCCCACCTCGCGTTCTATGGCCACGGCATCATTGAAATGGTTGGCTTTCAGTTCGTCGTGAAATTTTTGGATATTCATGATGCGTTTCCTTTTTAAAATTAAACAAATTCAACAATCGGCTGGTCCACCGTCAACGATTCGCCCTTGCCAGCCAGCACCTTGCCGACCACGCCGTCGGCTATGGCGAACAATACATTCTCCATCTTCATGGCTTCAATCACAGCTACACGCTCGCCAGCCTGTACTTTTTGGCCGACCTGTACAGCTACGTCAACCAGCAAGCCAGGCATGGGCGACAGCACGTAGCGGCTCATGTCGGGTGGCGCTTTGTACGGCATCAGGACGTACAAGGCAGCGGCGCGTGGGCTTAAGACCAGTGCATCAAGCCGCGTGCCGTTGTGGGCGATGCGAATAGCCAATGGGTTCTTGCCCACACCGCGTTCGACTTGCGCAGTAAAGGGCTGGCCGTTAGCCGTGCCGCGAATACGCGCACCGCCAAGATGCCAGTTGCTACATATTTCATAGCTTCTTACCCCTGTATCTATTCGGCTAGAACCTGATTTAACCTCAAAATCGACCACCAAAACACTCTTTTGAGTGTTTTTACCCTCTGAGCCAAGCGCAATGACGACAAACTCTTCCCCCACAGCCAGGCCGTGGCCCGGCAGTTGCCCGCTAATGCCCGCTGCGCGGCCCAGTAAACGGCGATTGACGTAAGCCGCCAGCGCCACCAAAAAGTCAGGGTCGGCGTGCGGTACGTCTTGAGCAGAGAAGCCTTTGCCGTAGTTCTCGGCAATGAACCCGGTGTTGAAATCCCCCGCCACAAACTTCGGGTGCGCCAGCAGCGCCGCCTGAAAAGGAATATTGCTTGAGATGCCGCGAATCACAAAACCATTAAGCGCTTCTCGCATTTTGGCAATCGCGTCCAGACGATCTTTGCCATGCACGATGAGCTTGGCAATCATCGAATCGTAAAACATCGGTATCTCGCCACCGTCTTGTACGCCGGTATCGACCCGCACGCCATGCAGCCTGGTTATATCTGCCGCAAACATCGTCTCCTTCGGCGGCTGAAAGCGCACCAAACGTCCTGTAGAAGGCAAAAAACTACGGAACGGGTCTTCCGCATTGATGCGGCATTCCATCGCCCAGCCATCGCGCTTGACGTCAGCTTGCGTCAGGGGAAGCTTTTCACCCGCCGCTACACGAATCATCAGTTCCACCAAATCCAGCCCGGTAATGCATTCCGTCACCGGGTGTT
>JAYVPR010000037.1:0-2730 GCA_043757245.1 Polaromonas sp.
TGGCGACCAGCGCACGCGCTTCATCGCCCTCAGGAATCGGCCTGCCGCTGTCGCGCCATTCAATGGCGTTTTTAAACCCCTCGGCCTGGGCTTGGCGTCTGAACCACATGCCTTCGGGGTTGTGCCGCGTGATGCCGTCAAACACAGTGGCAAACATTTGCGTTTGCTCCAGCCCCATCGACAGCCAGACCTGGTTGACCACCGGTTTGTGCATCATCAGCTGTGATTTGGGCACGCCTGCAATGCGCCTGGCCAGTGCGTCGGTGGTGCTGTTCAGCTCATCTGGCGGTACCGATATATTGGCCAGGCCCCATTCGGCGGCTTTGGCGCCATCAATCGTGTCGCCGGTAAACATCATCTGCTTGGCCCGGATCGCACCGATCCGGTAGGTCCACATTGCAGTTGTTGGGCAACCCCAGACCCGTGTTGGCATATAGCCAATTTTGGCATCATCAGCCATCACCAGCATGTCGCAGCACAGGGCAATGTCGCTGCCGCCAGCCATGCACCTTGGCAATCGTGGGCTTGGTGCAGCGCCACAACGACATGAACTCTTCGGTGTGCCGCTTCATCAATTTGTAGTCCACCATCGGATCCCATGGCGTTTTTTCTTGTCTGCACGGGTGGTCAGCGGTGATGTTGTCTGGATCAATACCTTCGGCGTATTCGTTCAAGTCGTAGCCGGCGCAAAAAGCCCGGCCTTCCCCTTCAACAATGATGACGTGGACTTCATCGTCCGCCTCGGCCCAATCGACAGCGCGGCGAATGTCGCCTGGCATGGTGCTGCTGATGGCGTTGAGTTTTTCTGGCCGGTTCAGGCGCAGCCGGGCAATGCGGGGCTCTTTGGCGTCTTTGGCAACCGTGACGGTATGAAAGTCGGGTATTTTCGTCTCCTTTTTTCGTATAAAAAGTTCCTGTAGTCCAATAAATTCGGGCGCAAGCAGCTATTTATAATATAGCATCAAGTCTTCTTGAACGGGCTGCGCTGCCCCAGCTCACTCATGTAATTGTTGATACCCGAGCCTTCGCGCTCCAAAAAGCGTTCAACAGCATCGGCAAACGATGGGTGGGCCAGCCAGTGGGCGCTGGTTGTTCTGACGGGCAACAGGGCTCTGGCCATTTTGTGCTCGCCCTGGGCACCGCCTTCAAAGCTGCTCAAACCATGTTCAATGCACCACTGCAACGGCTGGTAGTAGCAGGCTTCAAAGTGAAGGCAGTCCACTCTGGCCAGCGCGCCCCAATAGCGGCCGTAGGCAGTTAAATATTGGTTTTTTGAACTATTTTGAGAGTCATTTTTACCTGTAGCCCAATCGATTCGTGCGCAAGAAGCTATTAAACTTGTAGCAATTTTTTGCTTTTCTTCGCCCTCACCATGCTCTGCGATAAACATCAACCAGTTTTCGGGCATGGTGTCCTGCATGCGTTGAAAGAAGTCGCGGCTCAGGTACGGCGCATTGCCATGCTCATAGTAGGTACGCTCGTAACACTGGTAGAAAAAGTCCCAATCCTCATGGGTGATGTCTTTGCCCAGCGCCCGGCGGAAGGTGATGCCTGCATCCGCTACTTTTTTACGTTCCTGCCTGATTTTTTTGCGCTTTTCCTGCGATAAAGACATTAAAAAATCGTCGAAATTTTTGAAGCCGCACGTACTATCCGTTCGTGCTGAGCTTGTCGAAGCCTGCTCAGACCCTTCGACAAGCTCAGGGCGAACGGTTGTTGTGATTTTGTTTGTCCAGTGAAATTGCACGTTGTGGCGCATCATCAGCCCCGCCTCTTCGCAGGCTTTCACGTCCTCATCATTGTTAAATAGCAAATGCAGCGACGACAGTTTTTGCTCTTCGCACCAGGCGATCAATGCCTTGACCAGCAACAGGCGTTCGGCCGCATTGCGCGCTAGCAGCCGTGGGCCGGGCACGGGCGTAAAGGGCGGTGCCACGACTGCCTTGGGGTAATACGGCAGGCCGTGCTGGTGGTAGGCGTTGGCCCAGGCGTGGTCAAAGACATATTCGCCGTAGGAATGGCCTTTCAAGTACAGCGCGCAGCCAGCGGCTAGCGTGTCGCCATCCCACAGGGTGATGAAGCGCGGGGTCCAACCCGTCTTGGGTGTGGCGCTGCCGCTCTCGTGCATGGCGGTCAGGTACTCATGGCGCATGAATGGGTTCAGGCTACCGCTTGGGGAATCCAAGCTGCCGTCCGCCGATTGCAGCGCCAGCAGCCCGTTCCAGTCTGCGCTATTGACCTCTAGAGGAGAATCAAGCACGCGAATGACATAATCAATTTTCTTACTCATCAGACTAGTTTTAGTTTTAAAAATGCCACTGAAAATCTGCGTTTTACAGCTCAATTATTGCGTTGGCGACATGCTCGGCAACGCACAAAAAATCATTGATGCTGCGACTACGGCCTATGCAGCCGGCGCTCGGCTGGTTGTCACACCTGAACTGGCCATTTGCGGCTACGCGGCTGAAGATCTGTTTTTACGTGTCTCGTTTATACAAGCCTGTGATGATGCCGTGAAACAGGTGGCCCATGCACTGGCTGGGTTAAAGGGTTTGACGGTCGTCGTCGGTACACCCGTCATGGCAGGCGATGGCTTGCGCACCAAAAGTGTGGCTGTTCAGCAGCGCCACAACGCGGCGCAGGTGCTGCGTGAAGGGCAAGTATTGGCAACCTATGCCAAGCGTGAGCTGCCCAACTACCAGGTGTTTGACGAGCGGCGTTACTTCACGC
>JAYVPR010000038.1:0-2726 GCA_043757245.1 Polaromonas sp.
GGCGCAAGATGCGCAACACAAGTTCTTTCGTCTGGGTGTCAACACCGTCGCCTACAGCGATGGCCACATGCAGGTGATGAGCGCATCCATGATGGGACCAGGCGACTGCGTGGTGGTGATTTCAAACTCAGGCCGTACGCGGGATTTGATGGATGCTTGTGATATTGCTCGTAAAAACGGAGCCACCACCATTGTGATTACCGCCAGCGGCTCGCCGCTCGCAGCAGCAGGTCACATTCATCTGGCTGCCGACCACCCCGAAGGCTACGACCGTTACAGCCCCATGGTGTCGCGGCTGCTGCATTTGATGATCATTGATATTCTGGCAACTTGCCTGGCGCTGCGGATTGGCGGTAAATTGCAGCCACTGCTCAAAGAGATGAAAAATAATTTACGCAACAAGCGCTACGCATAGGCGCATGCCTACAGGTGCTGACAATTAGCGTGTACCAGGTACCAAGGCAATAGGCCCATACCAGGCCCGCGCTACGCTCTTGGTATTGTCCGTATCCGTCATGATAGAAATGCTGGTTAATACACCTGGCTCTTCTCCAAAAGCTTTGACGAAATCGGCACGGACAGCACGCTCGTACTCTAGCCAGCGGTTAAGTTTGCCGGGGCCAGACTCCAGAGGCAGCTTGCGGATGCGGTCGGTGTGCGGGTTCAAAATGACCTTGCCCGGCTCGCATTCATTGCACCAGACGTACATCAATGTGGCATACGGCAAGGGCTCGCCACTGAGCACATGCGCCAGCTCGGACAACATGGCGTTTTTGGCTGAAAATTTGGCGCGATCACCCTCAAACGCCAGCACCACACGCACAGGCGAATCGTCAAATTCGCGCAGTGACATGTCGGCATACTGAATCAGGTCGGGTAGCTTCCAAGAAAATTTGACAGTACCCAGATCACCGGGCGCAACCCGCATCACTTGCCGCAACATGCTGGCAGACGACTGCGCGTTGGCCGCAATGGCAACGCGGCCTTCTTCAAGCACATAGTCAAACTGGCTGGGGCGTTTGCCTGGTAGCTTGAAATGCTCCCACACCGCCGGTTTGGGCGTATTTTTGGCCGCCAAGACCCATGGCGTAATACGTGCGGCCAATTCATCGCTGGACTCAACCGGCGTTGGCATGCGCGATGCACATCCAGCAAGCTGCGTCATGAAAAAAACCAATAAGAAAATAACAGTGATGCGTAACATGTGAAAAATCAGGCTGGTTTGAAACATAAAAAAACCCCGCTGCAAGCAGCGGGGTTTTTGTCATCTAATTCACGACTGGGCTAGCCAGCCATTGAATTTAGAACGAGTGAGCCATACCGACAACGGCCTTGCTGTCACGGTAGAACGATGTTGCACCAGCCAGAGCGGCTGCGTCATTACGTGTTTGGCCGTAGAAGGCATAAGCAGTAGTGCGCTTGCTCAAAGAATAACGCACACCCATTTGGTATTGCTTGTAGTCTTCAATGCGAGCTGTACCAGCAGCAGCAGCCGTTGGCGCAACGCCAGCCGGATTGTTGCTGTCAGTGGTAGCGCGACCGATAGCAAAGAACGGAACGAAAGCACCAAACGGAACGGCAACACCAATTTGATATGAACGATATTTCAGCTCAAAGCCTGGTGTGCCTTGTGCGGAACCAGCTGGGCTGAAAGCCGAACCACCATTTTTGCCAGTGTTGTAAGTAGCTGCGAGTTTGGCAACGCCAAAGTCGTAGCTGCCGCCCAACTGGAACAAGTTAGCTGTACGCGTTTGACCAGAGAATATTTGGGCTGCGGCAGCAGTTTGTGCAGCAGTCATAGTAAGTGCACCAGTTTGTGGGCTGATGGTTCCAGGAATACCTTGGTAGCCATAAACGTTGACCGATGGACCTACTGGCAAGAACACGCCAGCTGCGCTTACGTTGTTTTGCGTTGAACGCAATTGGGTAAATGCACCGGAAAGGGACAACGGACCATTTGCATATTGCAACATCAGAGCCATACGGCGGGTTTTGTCAACAGTCAAGCCGTTTGAACCACCGGCGTTACCGTTGGTGTTCTCATATGATTCACGACCAGTGCCAGCGCCGTACTGAACACGTGCAGTAAAACCACCAGCAAAATTAGGGCTGATGTACTGAATCATATTAGCGCGGGTGCCACCAACACCTGAGCTGCCAGCAGCAGGGATCGCTGCTTGACCATGCAAGTGAGCTTTGTCGGCACCGGGAACACCTTCAGAACCGATTGCGTAGCCAGACAGTGTGCCCAACTCATACAGTGCAGTGTACTGATAACCAATGTTGAAAGTACCAACGTTGGTTGACAGACCGAGATATGTCTGGCGGTTGGTGCTGGTGCTGTATGCACCAGCGGTGCCAGACAATGCACCACCAGAACCGATAGAAGAGAAGCCGTCAACTGAGTGACCGCCCGCAGCAGCGCGCACACCAAACAGTTGGCCGTTGGTTGGGCTAATACCTTGTTCGATCACGAAGTTGGCTTTCATGCCGCCGCCGAGGTCTTCCGTACCGCGGAAACCAATGCGGTTACCAGCATTACCGCCGTCCATCACGCCAGAGCTGCGGATGGTAGCGGAGCCGTCACGGGTGGTGGTAGTCTGCGCACCGTAGCCGACATCAATCAGGCCGTACAGGGTGACGGATGACTGAGCAGAAGCTGCGCTTACAGCTGCGAGTGCAGCCAGAGCAATTAGCGATTTTTTCATTTGAGAGTTTCTCCAAGG
>JAYVPR010000039.1:0-2726 GCA_043757245.1 Polaromonas sp.
GGGGGCATGCACGATGCGGGCACTGTTTCTGCACTTGCCCCCACCCTAACCCTCCCCCGGAAGGGGAGGGAACAAGACGAAAACGACCTGAGTAGTTACGAATCAAGCTAGCATTTTGCAACTGAAGTTGAACTGCCAAGTGCGAAGCAACGCCTTTAAAACATTTATTGGACTGAAGCACGATGTGGCATCTGAAATCAGTCTAAAACAGCTTCAAAATCAGGCAAGCCTAGATATTTCAAGACTCAAAAACCTCAATTGTTAATTAATAAATTAGCCTACAGCCCAATGAATTAGGGTACAAATAGCTCCTGAATACATAGCAAAAAAATCCTGTCACTTCGGCAAAAACAACAACCAATAAATCAACAACAAATTAAACAGCACACTCACACCCAACGCCAGCTTCCACAGCACCGTGTCGTCGCGTTCAATCAATGCATTTGAGCCGGGAGCGCTCAGGGGGCGAGAAGCCCCTCGCTCTAATGCCAGCAGCATCTCTTCGGCTGTTTCAAAGCGCTTGCGTTTGTCGCGAGCCACGGCTTTTAGCACCACGTTGTCGAGCCAGATCGGAACCTCGGGGTTGTGGCGGCTGGGGGCGACCGGGTCTCGGTAGTAGCGGCCTACCTGGTAGGGCAGCACGTCGCCGTAAGGCAGTTTGCCTGTCAGCAACTGGTACAGCGTTACGCCCAAGGCAAACAAGTCGCTTTGCGCATCGGGCGGTTCAGGCGGCGGGTCTTCGCCCCCTACCCTGCCTCCCGCTCTCAAGCCAAAGCCCCATTGCTCGGGGTTGATATAGCTGGGCGTGCCTGCGTGCAGCACCCGTAAAGCCTCGGGCTCGCGGCCTGACAGGGCCACGCCCAGGTCGAGCACGCGCAGTACGCCGTCTTCGCCCTGGTGCAGGTTGGCAGGTTTGATGTCGCGGTGAATCACGTTTTGCCGATGCAACCTGCTCAGCGCCTTGGCCACCTGCAGCGCCGCGATAACGGCTTGCGGCACGGCAAACCGCAGCCGAGCGTCGAGCTGCTGCTGCAGCGTCTCGCCGCTGTGCCAGTCATACAGCAGGTAAAAGGCGCTATGCGCCAAGCCCTGACGCGACGAATTGGGCAGCTTGTCATGGATGTTGACAAAGTAGGGGCCCGCGCTGGATGACTGCATGCGCTTGGCCAGCCAGGCCTCGTGCGCCAGCATGGTGCGCTCCTCGGGGTCATGGGCTCTGGCGGGATGCAACGTTTTGAGGGCGTAGAGTTTTTGGCTTTGCACATCCCGCACCTGGTACAGCACATTGATGCCGTTGTCAGCTACCGGGGCGGTCACGGCAAAACCATCCACCGTATCGCCCACCTTCAAACGCGCCAGTATCGGCAACGTCAAAGCGTGGCGGTTCTCGTCTTGCAAGCTCGCGTCAAGCAGGCCCTGCACGCGCACCACCATGGCAGTGGCATTGTCGAGCGAGCCTGCGCTCAACGCCTCATCGACCAGTTGCTTGCTCATGACTCGCGCGTCCTGGCCTGCATCAGTCGAGGTGGTGATCAGCAGCTTCAGTCGTTTGTTGCTCAGGTAGCCATGCACCCCGTCAGACAACAGTAAAAACACATCGCCCACGAGCAAATCGCCTTGCGAATAGTCCACCACCAGCGTGTCTTCAGCCCCGACACAACGCAGCAGCTGATGGCGCAGGTCGGGGTGGTCCACCACGTGGTCGGTGGTGAGCTGGCTCAACTGGCCGCCCCGCAGCAGGTAAGCCCGGGTGTCGCCCACATGCGCCAGGGCGTAAGACTGGCCACGCAGCACGACCGCGGTCAGGGTGGTCAGCCCCAAAACCGGATGCCTGCGGCGGTTCAGCCCAGACAGCCAGGCGTTTTGCGCGCCAATGATGCGGTCCAGCGCAACAGTGGTGTCCCAGGTTTCAGGCGTGCCGTAGTAGTCACGCACCAGGCTGGTCACAGTGGTTTGTGCGGCTTCTTTGCCCATGCCGCCGGTGCTGACGCCATCAGCAATCGCCACGATGGACCCCATGGCCTCTTGCCCGGGTTCCGGCAGCAAGGCGGCGCAAAAGTCTTCGTTGGTGTCTTTGCGGCCTGCCTGCGAGGCAAAGCCAATGTCTATTTCAAATGCCATGCACCAATGTAAGCAATATTCGTGCTTGTTTTTGGTGCGATGCAGCAAAAACAGTTTCAACCGCCTCTAAACCTACCTCAAGGAGCACTGGCACTGTATTTGCATGCATGCGTGGTGGGCGTAACGACGCGCTCATCTTTCGACGGCACCAGAAACGCTGCGCAAACACAGGTGCGGCGGTGCATCGAGACAAATCCGGTTTTCTACTGGCTCGAATCCCCATTCGTTTTTCTTTTTTTTGCGGAGCATTCCATGGCGAGCGACTTTAAAACTTTTTTGAAATCAGGCCACTGGCCGACGCTGCTGGCGGCCTTCCTGTACTTTGACTTTTGCTTTGCCATCTGGGTGCTGAACGGTGCAATGGCACCCTTCATCAGCGAGACGTTTAACCTGAACGCCGCGCAAAAAGGCTTCATGATCTCGGTGCCGATTCTGGCGGGTGCCTTCATGCGCTTTCCGCTGGGTGTGCTGGCCCAATACATTGGCCGCAAAAATGCAGCGATGGTCGAGATGGGCCTGATCATCATCGCGCTGATTTACGGCTATGTTTTTGTCAATACCTACAACGAGGTGCTGGCCATGGGCGTGCTGCTGGGCATTGCCGG
>JAYVPR010000040.1:0-2721 GCA_043757245.1 Polaromonas sp.
TCCGTTCGCCCTGAGCTTGGTCGAAGGGTTTCCCTGTGCTAGCCAGGCTTCGACAGGCTCAGCCCGAACGGAAACTCAATACATCATCGGGCCGGAGCAATAGCCAGGCATCTCCTGGCTACTTTAAAAACGCATCAAACCCGGTTTTTAAAATCAGCGCGCTGACCACGCCGATAAAAACCAGCCGCACAAAGCCCGAGCCATGCTTGAGTGCCAGCCGCGTGCCCAACAGACTGCCCAGCACATTGGCCAGCGCCATCGCCAGCGCAAAGTGCCACCAAACGTGACCCTTGTAGGCAAACAAACCCAGCGCGGCCAGATTGGTGGCTGTGTTCAGCAGCTTGGCTGACGCCGATGCATTTAAAAAGTCGTAGCCCAGCCAGCGCACAAACAGAAAAACAAAAAAGCTGCCCGTGCCAGGCCCAAAAAACCCGTCGTAAAAACCCAGCAGCAAACCAATACAGCAAGCAACTGCCGTTTCTGTAGAGCCGTGAAAACGCGGCGCGTGGGTGCTACCCATGTCTTTTTTGACCAGGGTGTAGGCCAGTACCGCCAGCAGCACAAAGGGCAGAGCCTTGCGCAAATAACCAGATGACACCATGGTCACCAGCCAGGCCCCACACAGTGAGCCCGCAAACCCTGCGCCTGCGGCAGGCAGCAGGGTTTTCCAGCGCATGTCAACGCGCTTGGCGTATTGCGCAGCTGCGGCGGCTGTACCCCAAACGGAGGCTGCTTTGTTCGTGCCAAACAGGGTGGCAGGCTGCGCAGCCGGGAAGACCGTGAACAACGCGGGCAACAAAATCAGTCCGCCGCCGCCCACAATCGCATCCACAAAACCCGCTAGCAGCGAGGCCAGCGTGACAATCAATAATTCCATCTGACAGATTGTCGCATTCCAGTTGTGAAATTATCAGCTATATTTTCAGGAGCTGCTTGCTCATGTATTTATTGAGCTACAGGCATATTATTCATCCGCGCCAGATGTTTTTACGGCAAAAAAAAGCGCTGGGGTTGCCAGCGCCTTGTCAGCCGCGCCTCTTATGGAAGGTGCGACTGCATGGAATCAAATTATGGTGTCTCCTCAGCTCCTCGCATGCGAAGCCTTCAGGCTTGCTTGCAATGGATAAAACTGTATCAAATGCACTGAGACAGTGCATTGGGACTTTCCCACCCCTTGTTTTAAACCTGAAAACGTGTTTTTTGCCTCATGAAGTCACCCTGATTTGGCTCGCCATGCACGGGCACGCGTTATGCCTGTTGTCATCCCGGTCGTCGTTGGTCGAGGACAAAAAAACAGGCCTCCATAGTTGTTTGACAGAAGCCCGGCTTTCATGGGGCGTTATTTCTGGGCCGAAGACAGGCTGAACGAAGTTGATCACCATGACCGTGCGGCATCGGCTGCGTGGAACAAGGTGACTGGCGGCAATGCAGACGACGGCTCGCTGCTGACCCTGTTCCTGTTCCTGTGCGTGGCCGCAGCTGCCGTCCCCAAAACGATACTGACTGAAAAGAGCGCCGCGACCCTGGTGCGCAAGATCCGAAAATCCGGTTTCAGGCCCGGTGCAGCACCAAGACGCTTACACCCGTTTATGGGAAGACTTTGTGGAGGAGGCGCAGCCCGCGCTGCAGCTGCAGAGCGATGCAGTTCATTCGCTCAGCGACGCCCCGGCTCTGCTGCGGCGGGAATGCCATGTGCAATAAACATTTTTTGCCTGCGCTAGAGGGGGCACAATTTTCACAAGTAATTTATGGTTCCAGCCCAAATGCTGTGAGTGCGAGTAGCTATTAAATTGGTAGCTAACGGGGATGGGCTCACCGTTCCGACCGAAACCTGTTAAAGCTTTTATTCCGGCGCAACCGGTCTCGTCACGCATCGCCACTGCTCGACTCCGAGGTGCGCAATTCGTCCGTCAGCCAGTCCACCAGCTTGACTGTGTCTGCGCGCCGGCTCAGGTGGGGGGCGACCCAGATCACCAACCTGTTAGGGCCAGCAGCAAAGCCCAGAGGCGCCACCAGCGTGCCGCTTTTCAGGTCGTCCTGGACCAGCATGCGCGGGACGTTGGCCAGCCCCAGACCACACTTGGCGGCCTGGATCAGCAAGTAGAAATGATCGAAACTCTCGGCGAGGTGCAGGTCGCCCGGGTCCTGGCCGCAACAACGGCTCCAGTCAAGCCAGGCTTGTGGCCGGGTTCTGGACACCATCAGATGCGCGCTGCTCAGGCCGCCAGCAGAGCTTAACGGCAAGGTCTTCAGGTACTCTGCCGAGCAGACCGGGCCTATCCATTCGGTGACGACGTCGGAACGAATCACATCCTCGGGCGAGTCAATGGTCGACAGCCGGATGGCCACGCCGATGTTGTCGCGCATAAAGTCGATTGACCCGTGGCTCATGTTGTAGCAAAGTTCGACTCCAGGGTGCGCTTCGTGGAATCGGGCGAGCCTTGGAATCAGCCAGTACATCATGATCGACTCGGAGCAAGACAGCGTCAGTGGGCCGGGTCTGACCTGCTCGACACTCGACTGGATTAAATTGAAGGCTCGTGACAATCCTTCGGCGAAACGTCCGCCTTCTTCAGTCGGCTTTGTGCCGTGGGCGCTGCGATTGAGCAACGGCAAACCCAGTGAGTCTTCCAGCATACGGATGTGCCGGCTTACGGCACCGTGCGTCACCGACAACTCGCTTGCTGCGGCGCTGAAACTTTGCAGCCGTGCTGTCGCCTC
>JAYVPR010000041.1:0-2718 GCA_043757245.1 Polaromonas sp.
CTGTTTGCTGCGCTGGAGTTGACGCCACCGACACCCACAGACCTCGCCAAGCCCACTTTGTAGTCTGCGCTTTTAAGTTCGTTTCTAATGAAATCAACCTTGCCTATCCGGTTGACACACCAAGGCACTACCGGTAGTGTGTGGTCTCCTTGGCGATTCCTAACCCTGCGACGTTGCTCGAATTTCAGAGGATGTTTCCCCACGAGAGCGCGTGCGCGGCATATCTAGAAGCGGTTCGCTGACCATCCGGTTTTTCGTGCCAGACTTGCGGCGTTCACGATGACGCTCAACGAATGCTGACGCGGCCACGGGTGCTTCGGTGTCGGCACTGCCACACGGAAATTTCATTGGCCGCAGGTACTGTCATGCACGCCACGAGAACGCCTTTGCAGGTGTGGTTCTGGGCAGCGTATTTGGTGACCACACAAACCCCCGGCAGGTCTGCCCTTCAGTTTCAACGACAACTCGGCATTGACCGCTATGAAACTGCTTTTCAACTGCTGCACAAATTGCGCTCTGGCATGGTTCGTCCAGAGCGACAAGCGGATCGGTGGAAGTTGGGCGGTCGAGGTGGATGCAACACTGGTGGGCGCAAAGACACGAGGAGAGGGCCGCGGCGTTCATCACAAAACGTACGTCGTTGGAGCCGTTGAGGCCAGAGAAAAGGCGGACAAGCGTGGGCGCGGAAATGTGTTCGCTGGTCGCCTTCGGTTATTGGCGATGGATGACCGATCTGGCAAATCGCTGGACACGTTTGTCACCGAAAACGTTTTACCCAGTAGCCAAATCACGACTGATGGCTGGGTCGGCTACAACAACTTGGCGGCACTCGGATATAACCATGCATCGGTTGTGCTTGATGGTGATATGAAAAAAGCGGAGCAGGCCTTGCCCATGATTCACTTCGGTTTTCTCCAATCTAAAAGCATGGTTACTTGGAGCCCATCACGGTGTGAGCCAGCAGCACTTGCCGGCGTATCTCAATGAGTTCGTATTCCGCTTCAATCGCCGCTTCTACCCAATGACTGCCTTTGCCACTGTCTTGGGTATCGGCATGAATGTGACTGGGCCAACCTATCGCGATCTGTACGATGGCCAATGGGACCATCACGCTCGATCTTCCACGATTGACACGCTATAGGTAGTGGGTAGTGGGTCAACCGGATAGGCCTGGTTTGAACATCCTGCTAGACACTGACCCGTGGGTTGCTTTGCTGTGCAAAGACGACACCCACCATAATGGGCCAAGCAGCGATTTTCAATGCACAAAGACCGTTTTATCCTGTGAAGCAGTGGTTGCAGAAACCTTTTTTGCTCGCGCAATCAGGCTAAGCAGTCACTCCTGCTTAGATATCTTATGGATATTCATTTGAAACCTCACTGTCAAGCCGGACTCAATGCCTTTAGGTCAGTTGTTTCTAAAAATGGGAGAAGTACAGCCAGCACATCCCCTGACGCCTCCCGCTGCGGAAAGTGGCCCACGCCTGCCAGCAACTGCCGCTGATACAGGCCACTGAAAAAAGCCTCCTTGCCCAAGCTGGTGTCCGTGTGATTGACGCCATCGGCTGCGCCATGCAGCAAGAGCGTTGGCACGTCCAGCACCGGTGCCGGGTTGAGTTGAAGCTCATCGTCTGCATAGCGTGGGTCTCCTGGCGCATGGCCCCAGCGGTGTCGGTACGAGTGCAGCGTGATGTCAGCCCAATCGGTGTTGTCAAAGGCTTGGGCCGTGGTCTCAAACTCTTGGCGCTCATACCAGCCCGGTGGTGACCAGATGTCCCACATCGTGCGTGCAAAGTTCCGGCCGTCATCACGCACCGCGCGTTCCCCGCGCGACGTGGCCATGTACCAGTGGTACCAGTAATTGCGGGCCTGCAACAGGCTTAACTGTTGCAATGGGTCGTTCGTGCCATACGCCACCGACACCATCACCAAATGACTGGCAACACCCGGCCGCAAGCCACAGGCAATGGCCACGGCACGCGCACCCCAGTCGTGGCCGACGAGTGCTGGCTGCTTCAAGCCCAGCGCGTCGATAAACTCCAACAAATCGCGCCCCAGCGCAGCAAGCTGGCCAGTGCGCGGCGTGTCATCACGCAAGAACTGCGTGGGCAAAAAGCCGCGCAAGGCTGGCACCAGCACCCGCCATCCCGCCAGAGCCAAGCCCGGAGCCACAGCCGACCAGGTACGGATGCTGTCAGGCCAGCCATGCAACAGCACAACAGTACGCTGCGCCTGGGGATTCCACTCCTCGTAGGCGACTCGTAATAGCGATGTATCGACAAACTTCAAAGTCGGTGTCATGAGGTGTATCCTTTAAGTTTGGCTTTGCGCCGCACCCAGTTGCTCGCGCAACTTGCGGTGCAAAATTTTGCCTGTGGCAGTGCGCGGCATTTCGGTATCGGCAATAAACATCACCGAGCGGGGGCGCTTGTAGCCGGCCAAACGGTCACGGCAATAGTCAAGCATCTCAGCTTGTAGCACGTGCTGCCCTTCGTGTAGCACGATGACAGCCCGAACCGTTTCACCCCATTTCTCATCAGGTACGCCAATCACGGCAACGTCTTTGACGCTTGGATGCGCGCCCAGCACACTCTCCACTTCAGAGGGATAAATGTTCTCGCCACCGCTGATGATGAGGTTGCTTTTGCGGTCGACCAGATGAATGTAGCCATCAGGGTCGCGCTTGGCCATGTCCCCTACCGAACACCATGGCCCGCT
>JAYVPR010000042.1:0-2718 GCA_043757245.1 Polaromonas sp.
TGGGCGCTACAGGCTGAAAAATCTGTTGTGATCGGCGCGTTTGCCTGGCCGATTGAATTGATGGCTATACCCGTGGTGGCCTTGGGCGTAGCGATAGCGGCCAGCGCCTTGCCCGCCTGGGAGGCGTACCGGGTCAGTGTGTTTGAGCTGCTTCAATCGCGTTAAATTTTGTCAAATCAAGGGAAACTCATATGAAAAAATACCTGCTCATCGCCGCTGTTTTTACGGGCACCGCCTTTGCGGCATCTGGCCATACCGATAAAGAAAGCAAAGAAGACATCACCCGTCACCGGGCGATGGCGGCCGCCCATGAAGGCGCTGCCAAGTGCCTCGAATCAGGCAAAAAACCGGATGTGTGCGAAAAAGAACTCCAGAGCGTATGCAAAGGCCTTGCCGTAGGCAAATACTGCGGTATGAAGCACGCGCATTAAGTACGCACATTAAGCACGTCTGTTGAATACGCTGATCAATTGGCGCAAAATCATCAAACTTATTCGTTTTCAGGAGCGTTGCATGACATCACGTTTTAAAACATGGGCAACCGTTGCGGGCACGGCGCTTTGCCTGGCCATTGCTGGCCTCACCGCCACAGTCACCGCCACCGCGCAGACGCTGTCATCGCCGATAGCTGCGCCGCCAGCGGGCACGGGTGCGGGTACACACGGTGCGGGCAGCCCCTTTGCGCCGCTTGAAGCCAGGGCCGATGTGATCCCGTGGTCGGTGCTGACAGATGTCAAAACCAGAACCGAAAAAAACCGTATCCTGCCTGTCTTTAACGTCAGTCAGACAGCTTTAAATCAGAAAACCCAGCGCATTCAGGGCTTCATGATGCCGCTGGAGCCCGGCACCAGCCAGCGTCACTTTCTGCTGTCATCGGTGCCGTTGACTTGCTCGTTTTGCTCGGCTGGCGGGCCTGAAAGCATGGTTGAGGTGCGCACCAAAACGCCCGTCAAATACGGCATGGAGCCAGTCGTTGTGGAAGGCAAATTTTTGGTGCTCAATGATGACTCCTACGGCCTGTACTACCGTATGACGGACGCAACGCCTGTCAAGTAAACCGGCATGACCAGCAACCTGCCCATCAACTCAAGCAGCAATCGCCGGGTGCGGCAGCCATGGGGGCGTGGGTTGCTGCTTTGGACAGTGCGCTGGATGATGCTTTGGTTGGCGTTGTCGCTGCTCCTGGCGCAGTCGCTGGGCCAATTACATGCAGTTAAACATGCAACCAAGCATGGCGGGTTGGTGGCTGCTGCCCACGCTGCTGGCGAGCAAGAAGCGCGAGAAACGCGAGAAACGCAAGAAACCAATCATCACGATGGTTTTTTAGACTTGCTCTTTTCGTCACACGGTAATGCGTCAGATTGCCGTTTGTATGACCATCTCAGCGATGGCCAAGCTTGGACGCTTACTTTGGCTGCGCCATTGCCAATTGTTTCGCCATCACTGCTGGTGGCTATTTTTGCGGGTGATGCAATCGCCCGCTGGTCCGCGTTGTTTGACGCGCGCGGTCCGCCCTTGACGGTCTGAAACTTTTCTTCTGTCGTTGTTGTACGTAAGGCCGGATGGCCTTTCTATAGCTGCTGCTTTTCAAATTTTCTTTTCAGATTAATTCAGGTCAACCCATGCAACTTTTATTTTCAAACACTGCCGTCAGGCTGGCGGTGCTGTCATTGGCTGCGCTACACGCTCAAGCTGCCACAGCCCAAACGCCTCAACTGAAAGAAGTCACCATCACAGGCAACCCACTAGGCGCTACGGACTTGATAGCGCCATCTGCGCAGTATTCGGGAGAAGCCCTGTTGTTGCGGTCTAAAACCACGCTGGGTGAAACACTCGACGGCACGCCCGGTGTCAGCAGCACCTACTTTGGGCCAAATGCCAGCCGCCCCATCATTCGCGGGCAAGACGGCGACCGTATCCGTATTTTGAATAACGGCGGTGCGCTGCTGGATGCGTCCAACCTGAGTTATGACCATTCCGTCTCAGCTGACCCTTTGACCATCGAACGCATCGAGGTGTTGCGCGGGCCAGGTGCCTTGCAATACGGGGGCAGTGCGGTGGGCGGTGTGGTCAATGTGATTGACAACCGCATCCCGCGCGAAGCCCTGTTTGATGCCAAAGGTGGCGTTGGCGGTAAGGTTGACTTAGGCGCCGCCACCGGCAATAAAGAAAGGTCTGCGGGTGTCTTGCTGGAGGCGGGTAATAACCTTTACGCCATTCATGTTGACGCCATGAATCGGGAAACAAAAGATGTCAACGTGCCTATCGACATCATGTGCAACCGGGCCAGTGGGTCGTTCACCGCCAGGCGTATTTGTAATTCGGCCAGCAAGGTCAGCAGCACAGCGCTGGGCGGTTCTATTTTCTTTGACCAAGGGTACTTGGGCGCATCAGTCAGCGGTTACCGCAGCAACTACGGCACGGTAGCCGAGGCGAATGTCAACATCGGCATGAAGTCTGACCGATTCGCGCTTGAAGGCGAAATTAGAGATTTGGGCGGCTTCATTCAAAGCGTCAAAGGTCAATACAGCAAAACCGATTACACCCACACAGAATTCGATGGCACCGTGGCTGGCACCGTGTTTAAAAACAGGGGCAGCGACCTGAAAGTTGAAGCCCGCCATGCGAAGTTTGGAAACTTTGACGGTCTGGTAGGTTTGCAGATAGACGACAGCCGATTTTCTGCCGATGGTAACGAAGCATTTGCACCCTACAGCC
>JAYVPR010000043.1:0-2710 GCA_043757245.1 Polaromonas sp.
TGACAGGTGCCGATGGTGGCGTGGCGGCGTTTACGCGGGAGCAGGTCGGCAAGATCAACGTTAATGAGTTTTCCACCTACGTGGCCATTGAACGCAGCATGGCCAGCCTGGCCCAGCAAAAGCTCAGCAACGGCGGGGTCAAGGGCAAGAGTGTGAAGGTGCGGTTTATGGATGAGGTTTGATTTATTCTTGGCATCACCATGAAATCCGCCCCCAAACCAGCAGCAACATGTCGGATTGATATGGAAATGGAATAACACCGTGGGAGGCAACCCAGCGCAAGACGTGTGGCGCATGCTGTTGCGCCTACAGGTGCTTTGGTTCAGGCTGAGCTGCTGGGGCCAAGCTGCCAGGGGCAGATTAAAGTGCAGTTTTAGGCTAAAAAATGGGTTTCAGGACTGTTCTTGTTCTTTTTTATGGGTCAAATCAGCCTCTGTCCCAATAGATTCGAGTGTAGGCAGCTATAAATTGTATAGCGTCTGAACGCTCTTCATTTACCAAGCCCTGCGTTTTGCGCTACCAGACTTGTCAATATCTGCAACTAAGATAGCCGCCGTAGCGCAGGCGTTTTGCTGAGCGTCAATATCCACGCGCCACCACACGCCTATGCATCACACCATATTCGACACGCCCATCATCAACACCTTACTGCGCTGGCTGTCAATTGCCTTTCTTCGCCTGACGGGCTGGCGAGTTGCCAGCAAATGCCGCTAAAAGCGTGCTGATTGCTGCGCCGCATACCAGTAACTGGGACTTGCCTTACACCCTGATGGTGGCTTTTGCGCTGCGGCTGAATGTGTACTGGATGGGAAAAACGTCGATTTTCAAGCCACCTTTTCGCGGCGTGATGATGTGGCTGGACGGCATACCGGTTGACCGTGCGCAAAGCAACAACCTGGTGGCTGCGTCCAGCGAGGCCATCAAGAAAGCCACTGGCCCACTACAGCTCATCGTGCCGCCCGAGGGTACACGCAGCGGCACGCGCTACTGGAAAACCGGGTTTTATTACATTGCAGCAGGGGCTGGCGTACCCATCGTGATGGCGTATTTGGACTACGACAAAAAAATCGGTGGCTTGGGGCCGGTGTTTCAAACAACCGGTGATGTTGACGCCGATATGCTGGCGTAAAGGGTAAAAACGCAGATCAGTTTCGTACTGATTGAATCTGGCTGGCTCTGGCGTACGTATGTTGGTATGCGGTGCTCAAACACTGCACGCATCCGATGTATTCCACGTCCCCCAACTTTTCAGGAGAAACACCATGTCTTTCAAACGCTCTGCCTTGTTCTTGTCGGCTGTGTCAGCTACTTTTTTTCTCACCGCTTGCGGCTCCATGATGCCCATGCAACCCATGTTTGAGCAAAGCAGCCTGCCTGCGAGCATCCAAGTGCCTGCTGGCAATAAGATCGTGTTGGAAACCGTGGGGGTGGGCGAGATTACTTATGAATGCCGTGACAAAGCCAATGTTTCTGGTGTGACCGAATGGGTGTTTGTTGGCCCCAATGCGGTGCTGAACGACCGCAGCGGCAAGCAGATTGGCAAATACTATGGCCCACCCGCCACTTGGGAATCGATGGACGGCTCCAAGCTGACGGCCGTGCAGCTGGCTGTAGCACCCAGCAGCCCTGGCAACCTGCCGTTTCAACTGGTCAAAGCCAACCCGGCCATGGGCAGCGGCATGATGACGGGCGTGACGCATATCCAGCGCGTGGCACTAAAAGGCGGTGTTGCACCAGCCAGTGAATGCAACATGGCCAAAAAAGGCACCAAAGAAATCGTCAAGTACCAGGCTGATTACATCTTCTGGAAAGCTGTGTAAGATTGTTGCTGGCGGCTCCTAGGTGCCGCGATGACCATCCTGACCGCGAAACGATAGCCGTAACTTGTAGGCGGCTGTCCTTGCGCGCTGTAAGTCTGCTGGCGTGATCCTGCGCAGACAATTTCGCCAGATGTAAATCACCACCGGTACGGCCCGTTTAATGCTTGATTGATCAAACGCCGCAAAGGCATTTTTTTACATAATCATTCTGCAAAGACACGGCAACACCACGATGGTCCGACTTGAATTTTCAACGGAGCTTGGCTATGACGTCCAAGCACCAGGCTGCGACTTTATTTTCAACGTCCAGGCTGCCTGCACGCCGCGCCAATCTGTGGTTTATGAGTCCTTGCAACTCAGCCCTGATGTGTCGTCTGTAGCGCATACTGACCCCGCCACGCAGAGTCGGTTTTTACGTGTACGTGCGGGTGCCGGCTGGTTCTCACTGCGCTACTATGCCGTGGTTGAGCTGACGCATTTTGAGGCCAGTGCAGACCAGCTACCGGAGTTAAGTCCGCAAGCCTTGCCAGGCGAAGTATTGCCTTATCTTTATCCCAGCCGTTATTGCCAGTCCGACAGGTTGCTCAACCTGGCCAGTCAGGAGTTTGGCCACTTGCCTCTGGGCTATAGCCGCGCCCAGGCGATTTGCCAATGGGTACAGCAGCACGTCACTTTTCAGGGCAACACCAGCAGCAGCGCCACGTCTGCACTGGATACATTGGTTGAGCGCGTCGGCGTGTGCCGTGACTTTGCGCACTTGATGATTGCGCTATGCCGAGCCTCCAATCTGCCGGCACGTATGGCCAGCGGCATGGACTACGGCGCAGACCCGGTGCTGGGTCCGCCGGACTTTCATGCTTATGTGGAGGTTTTTCTGGGCGATCGCTGGT
>JAYVPR010000044.1:0-2694 GCA_043757245.1 Polaromonas sp.
GCCCAGGTGACCTTGTGCATCGTCGTCAGACGACCATCGAGTTTGTACAAAATCAGCATTTGTACGGTGGTAGCCACCATGATGACGCCGGTGGCTACGTAGATGTCGTACATCTTGAACGCGCCGAAAAACAGCAGGATGGGGAGAAAATCGAGTATTTGCTTCATAAATTGGGATTATCGACGACTGCTTATTCAGGTTTGAAATCGAGCGATGCTGAGTTCATGCAATAACGCAGCCCCGTCGGTGAGGGACCATCGTTAAACACATGGCCCAAATGCGCGCCGCAATTGGTGCAGACGGTTTCAACCCGGCGCATGCCGTACTTGTTGTCAACGTGCTCGGTAATCGCCGTTTGATTCGCAGCTTGCGAAAAGCTGGGCCAGCCGCAGCCTGCGTCGAACTTTGTTTCAGAGTCAAACAGCTTTTCACCACAGCACATGCAGTGGTAAGCGCCATCAGCCCACACGGTTTCGTACTTGCCTGAGAAGGCGCGCTCTGTGCCGGCATGTCGGGTCACGTCAAAAGCGACGGATTCAGCGCCTTTTTCTTTAAGGAGGGTTTTCCATTCGGCATCGGTTTTCTGGATTTTGGGGGTCATAAAGTGCTTTCAGTGGGGTCAAGAGCTGCAGCTGATTTCAATACCGCTGGCCCAATCGGGTGTGAAACCCGCCAGCGCATCGTGTTCAGAATGTTCATCAAATGGGGTTTGCAAAACATCTGACAAGGTATGGAGCTTTGAATAGTCTTTAAGTTTCGCGGCGCGAATGGCTTCTTCGCCCAAATGGTTGCGTAAAACGTATTTCGGGTTGTTTTTAAACATTAAATCGGCTCTTAGCCCAATGTTTTCGGACGCAATGAGCTCTGAATATTGTAGCGCCCAGGCATTGAAAGATTCACGGTCAAAAAACAGGTCACGCAGTGGCTCATGCCCACTTTGCGGGGTAAAACGGCACAACCGCCTCCAAAAGATGGTGTAGTCGACCTTGTTGGCAGCCAGCAGCTTGAAGGTGCTTTCAATCAGTGCTTTGCTGTCGGGGCTGCCTTCAGTCAAACCCAGTTTGGCCAGCATTTTGGCCTGTAGCGCAGCGGGAAAGATGGTTTTATACGGCTCCAGCGCGGCCAGCGCCAGATCTTGCTCGCCTATCAGCGGCAGCAGGGCTTGCCCTAAGCAAAACAAATTCCAGTAGGCGATGTTGGGCTGCTTGTTGTAGGCGTAGCGGCCCTGCGTGTCGGAGTGGTTGCAAATGTGCGTTGGGTCAAACGCATCCAGAAACTGAAACGGCCCGTAGTCAATCGTCAACCCCAAAATGCTCATGTTGTCGGTGTTCATCACGCCGTGGCAAAAGCCAACAGACTGCCAGGCAGCCATGAGTTGCGCTGTTTTTTCGCTCACGGCCTCCAGCAGGGCTGCGTAGGGGTTGGGTGCATCCCTGCAAGCGGGGTAAAAGCTGTCGATGACAAAGTCGGCCAGGGCTTTCAGCTCGACGTGCATGTCGTTGTAGCTGAAGTGCTCAAAATGCCCGAAGCGGATAAAGCTGGGCGCGGTACGGGTCACGACGGCGGCGGTTTCAACTTCCTCACGCAGCACTTTGGCGTCTGACCCCGTCAATGCCAGCGCCCGGGTAGTTGGTATGCCCAGGCCGTGCATGGCCTCAGAGCACAAATATTCTCGAATCGACGAGCGCAGCACCGCCCGGCCATCGCCCATGCGGGAGTAGGGCGTTTTGCCAGCGCCTTTGAGCTGAATTTCCATACCGCCGCTTGGCGTTTGCAGTTCACCCAACAAAATAGCCCGGCCATCGCCCAATTGCCCAGCCCACTGGCCAAACTGGTGACCGCTGTAGACGCTGGCCAACGGGGCGCTACCGGTCAGCACGCTGTTGCCCACAAAGGCATTCAGGGCATCACGCGATTCAAACCAGCTTTCTTCGATCCCCAGCTCGCGCGCCACAGCCTGGTTGCGGCTGATCCAGTAGGGCTCAGGCAGGGCTTGGGGCTGCAAGCGGGTGTAAAAATTTTCACCCAGGCGGGCGAAGCGATTGTTCCAAAGTAATTGTTGAGATAAGTCTGATGTCATTGGCAAATTGTCACCGAAGCGCCAGCTTGCAGTGGATTCAGGGGGAATCCCGTACGGCATGTCTGCGTGGATTACGGCATGATGGCGGTCAATATTGCCACCCACCGGAGATTTTTAAATGCTAGGTTTAATGCAAAGTCAGCCATTGCTGATCTCAAGCTTGATCGAATTTGCAGAGCGCCACCACGGAGAAGCCGAAATTGTGTCACGCCGGGTCGAGGGTGACATTCACCGCTACACCTACAAAGACTCGGCGCAGCGTGCGCGGCAAGTCGCTGGCGCGCTTGATGGGCTGAACGTGGCGTTTGGCGACCGTGTGGCCACGCTGGCCTGGAACGGTTATCGGCATTTTGAGCTGTACTACGGCGTCAGCGGCTCTGGCCGGGTGCTGCACACCATCAACCCGCGCCTGCACCCTGACCAGATCGCCTGGATTGCCAACCACGCTGAAGACCAGGTGTTGTGTTTTGACCTGAGCTTTTTGCCGCTGGTGCAAGCCGTACATGCGCGCGCTGACACCATCAAGCACTACATCGCGATGTGCGACGAAGACAAGCTGCCCAAAGACTCAGGCGTGCCGAATCTCATCAGCTACGAAAGCTGGATTGCGGCCC
>JAYVPR010000045.1:0-2693 GCA_043757245.1 Polaromonas sp.
GATCGCCACGGTACGCCTGCCAGCTTCGCGCGCAATGTTCATGGCTCCGCTGACCTCGCGGATATTGCTGATGGCGCCCAGCGTGGTGTAGCCGCCATCGGGCAGGGGTATCGACACGTTGGGCAGATTGTTGATCATGCGCTTGTCTTCTGGCAAGCGCACTGCAACAGCAAACTTGCGCTCGCCCTCCCACAGCTGGGTGCTGGCCTTACCGGCCAGCGCAGCTTCAATCACGTCCTGTACATCGCCCATGTTCAGGCCGAATCGCGCCGTACGGTCGCGGTCAATGTCAATCACCAGTTGCGGCAGATCACCCAGGCGGTCGATCTCGCCGCGCTGTACGCCGGTTACCTGTTTGATCTCGCGCTGGATGGCCTCTGCAAGGCGGCGCAATTCATTCAAGTCGTCGCCCGACACCTTGACGACGATCTGGCCCTTGATTTGTGAAATCGACTCCAGCACGTTGTCACGAATGGGTTGCGAAAACGCCGGGTCAATGCCCGGAATGGCCGACAGCTTTTGATCCATCTCCTCAATCAGCTGATTGCGTGTGAGGCCCTTGCGCCACTCTTCCTGCGGTTTTACGTCGATAAAAATCTCAGCCATGCTCAATGTTTTGGGGTCGGTGCCGTCTTCGGGCTGGCCCGCTTTGGACACGGCAGTGCGCACCTCGGGCACGCTGGTCAGTGCATTGCGCGCCATGCGCAAAATTCTGGCCGCCTCTTCACCTGACACGCTGGCGGGCATGTCAAAGTTAGCCCAAAACGTACCTTCGTTCAGCTCTGGCAAAAACTCCGACCCGAGGCGCGATGCGGCAACCATAGAGAGGGCAAACACGCCAACTGCAATGCCGACGACCAGTTTGCGTCTGTCCAGCGCCCAGCTCAACGTGGGCTCGTACAGACGCTTGCATGCTGCCACCAGCCGGTTGTCGCCGTGCGGCAATTTGCGCCTCAGCATCCAGTAAGCCAGCAGCGGTACCAGCGTGAGCGAGAAGATCAGCGCGCCAATAAGAGCCGCCGTAACCGACAGCGCCATGGGCTGAAAAATGCGCCCCTCATGACGCTGCAGCGCAAAGATGGGAATGTGCGCCGCGATGATGATGAGCATGGAAAACAGGGTTGGCCGACCCACTTCATTGGCAGCATCGGCAATAACTGTTTGCCGCTCTTCGGGACTCATGTCTTCTTTTTTTTCAGCTAGGCGGTGCATGATGTTTTCAATCACGATCACCGCGCCATCGACGATGATGCCGAAGTCCATCGCTCCCAGACTCAGCAAATTGGCCGGTATGCCCATGAACTTGAGACCCAAAAAGGTTGCCAGCAATGCCAGTGGAATGACCACCACCACGGCAAGTGACGCGCGCAGATTGGACAAAAACAAATACAGCACCAAAGACACCAACAATGCGCCTTCAACCAGGTTTTTAAACACCGTCGTCAGGGTTTTGTCCATCAGCCAGGTGCGGTCATAAAACGGCACGATTTGCACGCCCTTGGGCAGGGCTCTGGCGTTCAGATCGGCGATTTTTTCTTTCACGGCTTTGAGCACCACGCTCGGGTTTTCGCCTTTGCGCATGATGACGATGCCGGTGACGATATCGTCATCATTGTCTTGGCCGACGATGCCCAGGCGCGGCACAGAGCCGATCGTGACCTGCGCAATATCACGAATCAGAATCGGTGTGCCGTTGCGCGCCGCCACCACGATGCGGCCAATATCATCGGCGCTTCGCAGCAAGCCAATACCGCGAATTGCAAACTGTTGCGCACCTTGAGCGACGTAGCTGCCGCCAGCGTTGGAGTTGCCACGTCCCAATGCGTCGAGCACGTTTTGAAAGGTAAGCTTGGTGGCCCGTAGTTTGTCAAGGTCGGGTTGCACCTCGTAGCGTTTGATGAAGCCGCCCATGGCAATTACATCGGCTACGCCGGGCACCTGGCGCAGGCCACGCTCAATCACCCAGTCTTCAAGGGTGCGCAATTCAGTCGTGGGTTTACCGTCGCCACGCACGCGGTAGCGCATCACTTCACCGACGGGCGTGGCGTTTGGTGCGATATTGACCTGCGCGCCCGGCGGTACGTCCAGGCCATTCAGGCGCTCACTGATTTGCTGGCGGGCGATATTGACGTTGGCCGCATCGTCGTAAGTTACCACGGTGTACGACAGTCCAAACTGGGTGTGCGAGAACACACGGATGGAATTGGGCAAGCCGGCCAATGCGGTTTCAATCGGCAGAGTGACCTGTTTCTCAACTTCTTCCGCAGCGCGCCCCGGGTAGAGCGCAATCACCGTCACTTGGGTATCGGTGACGTCCGGGAAGGCTTCAACGGAAAGATTTTTATAGGCAATGACGCCGGCCATCGTAAACAGCAAGGTAGCCATGACGATAAGCAGCGGCTGGCGCAGCGCGTACTGAATAAGCGCCCTCATTTTTTATTGCCGGTCATGTTTTTGCTGGCACTTGCGTTTGTGCTTGCAGCTATCGCTGGGGTTGCCGGTTTCTCGTCCGTAGTTTTGGCACCGTCCCGAGCGATCCGGAACTGGCGCGCCAGCAATAAGGTGTTTTCACTCACCACCTGGTCGCCTACCTCCAGCCCGAACGAAATCGCGATTACTTTGGGGCCTTGATAGCTGAGTTTGACCTCGCGAGATTCAAAAACCCCTGGCTCCGTCTGCACAAAAACCATATG
>JAYVPR010000046.1:0-2685 GCA_043757245.1 Polaromonas sp.
CTACACCGTCAGCCGACGCGATCAATTGGGTACACAGCCCACAGCGCGTGCAATCCTGCGTTTACGCGGCATGACCACCATCAGCACGCAGGCTTTGGCTGCAGCAGTCGCCGTGGCTCCGCCGGTCATCGTCCCGCAACCCGTTGCCCCGCCAGTCAAACCGCCAGTGGCAGCACTTCCTGTGATCGAGCGTTTTGCGGTCATCCCTGTTGCCCGCATTGAGCCTGGCGCTGAACTCAGGTTTGCAGCCACGGGCACACCCGGTGCTCGCGCGCTTTTGACGATTGACGGCGTGGTACGTGACCTGGTCATGTCAGAAGTCAAGCCGGGCAACTACGAAGGCGCCTACACCATCCGGCGCAATGACAACTTCCCGGCGTCGCTCAATATCACAATGTCGCTGGAGGCTAACGGTCAAGTTTCGCGCTCCAGACTGAACCAGGCGCTGCTGGTAGATGCCCGGCCACCGACCATCAAAAACCTGGCCCCCAGAAACAATGAAGTCGTCAGCGGCAGCCCGATATCGGTATCTGCCACCTTTGATGACATGGGTGGCGTGGGCGTAGACCCCAGAACCGTCAAACTTATCATCGGTGGTCGGGATCAAACCCGTAACGCCAGCATTACCGCTCAGTTCCTGACTTGGCGCGGCGAGTTGCCTGCAGGCACTTATCCAGTCGAGGTCACAGCTGCAGACAATGCTGGTAACGCAGTGCGCCAGAACTGGAGTTTTGTTGTTGCTGGCCCGCAGGCACCCGTTGCAGTGTTGCCGCTGGACATCACCAGCCATGCCAACAATGCGCAGGTGCCAGCCGGCATGATTGAAGTACGCGGTCGCACAGCACCGGATACAAAAGTTGACGTGCAGGTACAAGCCATTGCCGCGCTCGCCGGGATTTTCGGTATCAACCAACAGATATTCAATCAATCCCTACGTTCAGACGCTGCGGGCAACTTCGCCTTCAGGTTCCAGCCTCAAATCCCGCTTCCTGGTGCCCGCTATGAATCCACCATCACCGCCAGCCGAGGCGATCAAAGCCGGGAAGTGCGACTGGTTCTGTTCCAGCAGCGTTAAGTCCAATGCTGTTCATTTAAGACCGTTCGCCCTGAGCTTGGTCGTTGGGTTGCCAGCATAGCGCCAGGCTTCGACAAGTCCTGTCCTGAGCCTGTCGAACGGGTCAGCCCGAACGGTTTTGGATTTAAATGAACAGCATTGGCGCCAAGCCTGCACATCAAGCCTACAAATGGTGCATTGCACAAATACTGTGCAATGCACCATTTTGTGATTTCAGAAATTTTAAGTGCTATAAATAACATAGCTTCTTGCACCTGTATTTATTGGGTTAAAGGCATTTTTAATAGGTTAAAAGACTATTTTTAGCTCTTCAAAAGCCATTTCGTAATCAGCGCAAAGCCGCTGGCACAGCTTTTGCTGTATCCCCTGTATTGGCACCAGCTTCAACGACGAAGCGGCTTGTCATCAAAGAACAAAGGCGTTCGAACCCTGCATCCACGCATGACGTGGCTGCACAGGTCGAACGCCTTTTTTTGTTTTTGCATTTTTTGCATTTTTTGCATTTTGTTTTTTTAATTTATCAAGGAGTACTTGAATGACCGAACTGCTCAAACCATCCCTAACACGTCGTAGCGTGCTGCAAGCAGCCGCTGTTGGTGCAGTGGGCATCAGCCCTGCCCTGCGCGCTGTGGTGTATGCACAGGGCTCAGACGCACCAGAAAAGAAAGAAGTCAAGATCGGCTTCATCCCTCTGACCGATTGCGCCAGTATCGTCATGGCATCGGTACTGGGCATTGACAAAAAATATGGCGTGACCATCGTACCCAGCAAAGAAGCCAGCTGGGCCAGCATTCGCGACAAGGTGGTTGCGGGTGAAAACGACATGACGCACATGTTGCTGGGCCAAGCCTATGGCGTGCATCTGGGTGCTGGCGGCGCCAAGAAAGACATGGCCGTGCTGATGACGCTCAACCACAACGGCCAGGCCATCACCCTGAGCAAAAAGCTGGCAGACAAAGGTGCGATAGACGGCCCGTCACTGGCCAAGCTGATGGCCAGCGAGAAACGCCCTGCTGACCAACCTTTCACCTTTGCGCAAACCTTCCCCACCGGTACGCACGCCATGTGGCTGTACTACTGGCTGGCCGCCAACGGTATCAACCCCATGAAGGATGCAAAAGTCATCACCGTACCCCCACCGCAAATGGTGGCCAACATGCGGGTTGGCAACATGGACGGCTTTTGCGTAGGCGAGCCATGGAACCACCGCGCCATCATTGACGGCATTGGCATCACCGCACAAACCACCCAGGACATCTGGAAAGACCACCCCGAAAAGGTGCTCGCCACCACGGGCGACTTCGCCAAAAAGAACCCGAACACCTGCCGCGCCGTGACAGCTGCAATTCTGGAAGCAGGTAAGTGGATTGACGCTAGCCTGAGCAACAAAATCAAAATGGCAGAAACCATTGCCGACAAGAGCTACGTCAACACCAGCGTTGACGCCATCAACCAGCGCATTTTGGGCCGCTACCAAAACGGCATGGGCAAAACCTGGGATGACCCGAACTACATGAAGTTCTCGGGCGACGGTTTTGTGAACTTCCCTTACCTGTCGGATGGCATGTGGTTTTTAACGCAGCACAAGCGCTGGGGCATCCTCAAAGACC
>JAYVPR010000047.1:0-9863 GCA_043757245.1 Polaromonas sp.
GCAGGCTAACTACGGTTGTCCACAGGTTGCGAAAGGATGAAAAAATATTTAAAAACACTTGACTTGGAACACAGTTGCTTCCCCCGGGAGGGGAAGGAGGAAGAGAAATACCGCCAGTTCCCTCCCCTTCCGGGGGAGGGTTAGGGTGGGGGCTCCCTGGTTTGGGAATTTTGATCCAGGCCAGTACTTCATCTGCGGCCATCACGTTTTGCCGATAGCCTGTGTACAGCTGTTCCAGCGGCATTTCCCGGCTACCGCGAATGCTCAGCAGCACCACATTTGCGCCCAGCGCAATCAACAGCGGCATCGAGTCCCCAATCGGCGAACCGTTGGCCACGTTACCGCTCAGGGTGCCTGAGTTGCGGACTGGCAAGCCTGCAAACCGCGCTGCAAAGTCATGCAACTGGGGGCGGTCTTTTGTCAAAGCATGAAAGGCTTCGTTCAGCGTGACGGCCGCACCAATAGCCATGTGGTGCGGGTGGTCCTCAACGCAGCGCAACTCGCCTACTTTGGTAATGTCAATGATCTGCTCAAACTGGCGGTGCTGCTTGGTCACCCACAGACCCACGTCGGTTGTACCCGCCACGATTTGCGCCTTGGGGTAGGCGGCTCGGGTTTTGAGTAAAGCGGTGAGTGACAGTGGTGATTGATAGCCTGAATCACCTATTAAATAGGTCTCTAGCCCAATAAATTCAGGCGTAAGCAGCTTTAATTTTGATAGCAGTTTGGTCTCATCCAGTTTGACTGCGGGAAGCGTGTCCAGCATTTGCGCAGCATCCAGAATAGGCCTGTAGCCGGTGCAGCGGCAGAGGTTGCCGGACAGCTCTTGTTGGGCTAGTTCGCGTGAGATGGGACGCCCCTTGCAGGTATGGTTTTGATACATGGCAAACAGGCTCATCACAAAACCGGGGGTACAAAAACCGCATTGCGAGGCGTGGCATTCGACCATCGCGCTTTGTACCGGATGCAGGCTGCCATCAGCAGCGCTTAAGTCCTCAGCCGTCCAAACCGCCATGCCGTTGACCGAATGCGCCAGCCTTATGCAGCTGTTGACAGCCCGGTAAATGACTGTGTCGTTATGCCTTTCGCCCAGCACCACCGTACACGCGCCGCAATCGCCTTCGCCGCACCCTTCTTTGGTGCCCGTGCTGCACAGGTCTTCACGCAGCACCTCCAAAAGCGTACGGCTGGGTGGTACATTGGCTAGCGTTACAGTTTCACCGTGCCGCAAAAATCGAATGGGAGTCGTCATTGTGTCCCTTGGTCTTCGCGTTACTTACATCATTGAATACAGCGTATCACGCGTTGCAAACAGCATGCCAAAATTATGATGATTTGCCACGGTGATCTGCCATGAATAGCCCGCCACGCCTGCAACTGTCTGGCATCACCAAAGCCTACCCGGGTGTGGTGGCCAACGACAGCATCTCGCTGACCGTGCAGCCCGGTGAAATTCACGCCGTTTTAGGTGAAAACGGGGCGGGTAAATCGACCCTGATGAAAATTATTTATGGCGCGGCCAAACCGGATGCGGGCAGCATGATGGTCGACGGCATCGCTGCCTTGCCTGGCAACCCGCAAGAAGCGCGCGCGCTCGGCATCAGCATGGTGTTTCAGCACTTCAGTTTGTTTGACACGCTCACCGTGGCTGAAAACGTCTGGCTGGGTTTGAGCAAAACTGAAAATCTTGCCAGCGTGTCCAGGCGCGTAGCGGACACCGCCCAGGCTTACGGCCTGGACATTGACCCGGCGCGGCCCGTGCATTCACTCAGCGTAGGGCAAATGCAGCGGGTTGAAATTATTCGTGCGCTGCTGACAAACCCCAAAATTCTGATTCTTGACGAGCCAACATCGGTGCTGACGCCGCAAGCGGTCGACAAATTGTTTGTCGTGCTGCGCCAACTAGCGGCTCAAGGGTGCAGCATTTTGTACATCAGCCACAAGCTGCATGAAATCCGTTCGCTGTGTACCGCTTGCACGGTGCTGCGTGGCGGCAAGGTGACGGGTGTATGCATTCCGGCGGAAGAATCCAATGCGTCTTTGAGCCGCCTGATGATTGGCAACGAGCCGCCAGCCTTGCAGCGCCGCCTGAGTAGGCCCGGGCCTAAAGTTTTGAGCGTGACTAAGCTGAGTTTGCCGCGTGAAGACCAGTTTGGCGTTGACCTGGACGGCATCAGCCTGCAGGTGTGTGCTGGTGAGGTGGTGGGCATTGCTGGCGTGTCTGGTAACGGACAAAAAGAATTGATGCTGGCCTTGTCAGGCGAAAACCCAGTCGCGCCCGCGGGCAGTCTGTGCATCACAAGGGGTGGGGCTGATGTGGATGTGTCGTCTACTGGCCCGATTCAACGGCGCAAACTGGGCCTGCATTTTGTGCCTGAAGAACGCTTGGGGCGGGGCGCAGTACCGACCCTGAGTTTGAGCCTGAACATGCTGTTGACGCGAGGTGAATCACTCTCGCTACCGTGGCTGGCTGGCGGCTGGATTCGCAAGCATGAGCTGGCCGCACAGGCGCAAAAAATCATTTCACGCTTTGGCGTTAAAGCGCGTGGCCCGCAGGCTATGGCCAAGTCGCTGTCGGGTGGTAATTTGCAAAAATTTATCATGGGTCGCGAGATCGATGCCGAGCCCAAATTGCTCATCGTCTCCCAACCCACCTGGGGTGTGGATGTGGGCGCGGCAGCGCAAATTCGCGGTGAGCTGCTAGCCCTGGCTGCCAAGGGCTGCGCGGTGCTGGTGGTCAGTGAAGAGCTCGACGAACTGTTTGAAATGTCGGACCGGCTCTACGTGATTGCCAAGGGGCGCTTGTCGCCCAGCATTGATCGCAGTGATGCCAGTGTTGAGCAAATCGGCCTGTGGATGAGCGGCTTGTGGGATGCGAAAGATGCAAAAAAGGAGGCCAGTGATGCTGCAGCTTGAAGCTAGAGCCGAGGCATCTGGCTTTTGGCGTTATGCCTCGCCTGTTGTGGCACTGTGCATCACGCTGGCACTGTCCGCCTTGCTTTTTGTGGCGTTGGGCAAAGACCCGGTTCGCGGGCTGCAGATTTTTTTACTCGAACCCTGGAACGGCACACGCGCCATCACCGAGCTGGCCTTGAAGTCCACCGCCCTGACCTTGTGCGCACTGGGCCTGGCGCTATGCTTTCGCAGCAATGTGTGGAACATCGGCGCAGAAGGACAGTTTTTGGCGGGTGGCATCGCTGCGGGTGGTCTGGCCATGTGGCTGACGATGGAGAAAATCGGCATCAGCAACTGGGCGTTTTTCCCGCTGGCAACGGTTGCGGGAGCTTTGGGCGGTGCGGCCTGGGCGAGCATCACGGCGGCCCTGAAAGACCGCTTTAACGCCAATGAAATTCTGGTCAGCCTGATGCTGGTGTACGTGGCCAACTTGCTGCTCAGCTACCTCGTATTTGGCCCGTGGAAGGACCCCAAGGGTTTTAACTTTCCGCAAAGCGTGACTTTCGACATGGCCATTCCGCGCTTGCTCAGCGGCTTTCGCCTGCACTGGGGCGCAGTCGTGGCGCTGCTGCTGGTGCTCTTGATGTGGGTATTCATGTCACGCACGTTTAAAGGCTACCAGTTGCAAGTCGGTGGGCAGGCCGCTGCCGCATCGCGCTATGCCGGGTTTTCGGCACGTTCAACGCTGTGGACATGTCTGCTCACGTCCGGTGCATTTGCAGGTGTTGCCGGGGCTTATGAAGTGGCCGGGCCGATGGGGCAACTCACGCCGTATGTGTCAACCGGTTATGGTTTTACGGCCATCATCGTGGCGTTTGTTGGCCGCCTGCACCCGGTCGGTTGTGTGGCGGCCAGTGTGCTGCTCAGCACGTTTTTGATTGGCGGGCAACTGGCGCAATCGCGCATTGGTTTGCCCTCGGCGCTGACGGGTTTGTTTCAGGGTATCTTGCTGTTTTCATTGTTGGCCTGCGACACCCTGATCAACCACCGTATTCGCCTAAAGGCCAAACCGTGAGATACGCATGAACGAAATCGCATTGCTGATAGCCGCTACTTTGTCGTCCGGCACACCGCTGGCGCTAGCCGGGCTGGGTTTGCTCATCAATGAAAAAGTTGGCGTTGTCAACCTGGGTGCTGAAGGCATGATGCTGATTGCCGCAGTGGTTGGCTTTGCGGCGGCTTTTCACAGCGGCAGCTCTGTCTTGGCTTTTGCCGCCGCCGCTGCTGCGGGCGCGTTGAGCGCAGGCCTGTTCGGTGGGTTGGTTATTTGGCTGAACACCAATCAGTACGCGACCGGGTTGGCCGTCAGCTTGTTTGGCGGCGGTTTTTCGGCCTTTGTGGGTGTGGGCTACATCGGCAAGACGCTGGAAGGTCGAAGCATGCACAGCGTGCCAGTGCTGGGCGATTTGCCTCTGGTTGGCCCCGCGCTGTTTCAGCAGCACCCCATGGTGTATTTGACAATGCTGTTTGCCCTGGCGATAGGGTTGTTTTTCAGTCGCACACGCACTGGCTTGGTGCTGCGCAGTGTCGGGGAGAACCCGGAGTCCGCCCACGCGCTGGGCTACCCTGTCAGGTGGTTAAGACTGCTTTGCGTGATGGCGGGCGGCGCTTTGTGCGGCCTGGGCGGTGCTTACATCAGCGTCGTGTATGCACCGTTGTGGGCTGAGGGCATGATTGCCGGGCGCGGCTGGATTGCGTTGGCATTGACGGTTTTTGCCACCTGGCGAGCGGCGCGTTTATTGCTTGGTGCTTATCTGTTTGGTGGCGTCACCATGCTGCAACTTGCGTTGCAAGGCGCGGGTGTAGACGTACCATCTCAATTTATGAGCATGCTGCCCTACCTGGCCACCATCGTTGTTTTGGTGTTGATTTCCAGCAACCCGCAGTGGATTCGGCTTAACATGCCGTCTTCACTGGGGAAACCGTTTTATCCGGGTCGCTAGGCGGTTTTTTTGTTTGTTTTCTGTTGTGTTCTTTTGGGTTCGATGTTGTTTTAATTTTTAAGGTACAAAAAATGAATGATTTGAACAAGCGCTCACTTTTAAAAGTGGCCGCTCTGAGCGCACTGTCGGCGGCGGCACTGATCGGCTGCGGTAAAACAGAGCCGACGGCACCTGTTGCTGCGGCCCCCGCTTCAGCACCCGCAGCTGCGCCAGCACCCAAGCCTGAGCCGTTCAAGGCCGCCTGGGTCTATGTGGGCCCAGTCGGTGACGCTGGCTGGTCCTTTGCCCACGACCTTGGCCGCAAAGCGGTTGCGGCCGAGTTGGGCGACAAAGTCAAAACAACATTTGTTGAAAGCGTCCCCGAAGGTGCCGATGCCGAGCGCGTGATTCGCGATTTGGCCACGCAAGGCAACAAGGTGATTTTTGCCACCAGCTTTGGCTACATGGAGCCGATGCTCAAAGTTGCCAAAGACTTTCCAGACGTAAAGTTTGAGCATGCCACGGGCTACAAAACCGCGCCCAATATGCGCGTCTACGATGCCCGCTTTTACCAGGACACCTATATGGCTGGCGTGATTGCTGGGAAGATGAGCAAGACGGGTACGCTGGGTTTTGTCGGTTCGTTCCCGATTCCTGAAGTGTTGCGCAATATCAATGCCTTTACTTTGGGCGCGCAGTCCGTCAACCCGAAAATCAAAACCCGCGTGGTCTGGGTCAACAGCTGGTTTGACATTCCAAAAGAAACCGAAGCAGCCCAAACGCTGATCAATGGCGGCGCTGACGTGCTGCTGCAAAACACCGACTCCACCGCGGTGCTGCAAACCGCTGAGAAAAACGGCAAGTTCGCTTTCGGCTGGGACTCAGACATGAGCGCCTTTGCACCCAAAGCGCATTTGGGTTCAGCCATTGTTGACTGGAGCAACTACTACAAGAAATCCGTCAAGGAAGCCATGGACGGTAGCTGGAAGGGCGACAAAGTCACGCGCTGGGGTGTGACTGAAGGCCAGAACGACCTGATCAAAATCAGCGACGCAGTGCCGGCAGAGACCAAAGCGAAAGTTGACGAAATCAAGGCTGGCATCAAGGGCGGCACGTTTGAAGTCTTCACTGGCCCTATCATCGACAGCGCAGGCAAAGAGCGCCTGGCCAAGGGCGTGAAAGCCGACGACGACTGGATGGGAAAAGTTGACTTTTACGTCAAAGGCGTTGAGGGCAAAATCCCCGCAGGCAAGTAAAGCCAAGTTTTAAACTGCACGCGTTGCAGTTTTACACTGCCAGGGGTTGCGAGTAGCTGATGTTGAATCAGTGAGCACGCAACCCTTTTTTATTGACGGTGGATTTACGAAAAATGGTTGAAAAATCTCTTTGGCATCCGGTAGGCAAACTGGCTGACCTGGCAGGCGGGCCGCATGCCGTGGTAGTACTGGGCGAAGACCTGGTGGTGTGGCAAGCGCCCGGTGGGGCCTACCAGGCCTGGGCAGACCGCTGCCCGCATCGGGGCACAAAATTGTCGCTGGGGCACATCGCCCATGGCCGGCTGGAGTGCGCTTACCACGGCTGGCAGTTTGACGCAGCCGGCCAGTGCAAAGTAATTCCAGCGCTGCCTGATTTTGTGCCGCCGCAAAGCCAGCGGGCGTGTACCTATTCAACCCAAGAAGCTTATGGTTTGCTCTGGGTGCAAATGATGTCCAGCGAGCATGTTTTGCCGATGTTCGCGGCCGAAAAAGATGAGCGGTTGCGCAAGGTGAATTGCGGACCCTACATCGTCAACGCCAGCGCGCCGCGCATTGTTGAAAACTTTCTGGACTTGTCGCATTTTGCGTTTGTGCACGAAGGCTGGCTTGGCACGCGTGAGGCCATGGCGGTACCGCACTATGACGTGACACCAACGCCAGCCGGTGTGTTGGCAACGGGCTGCAAAGCCGTGCAGCCGCGCTCGTCGGTGCATGCCACTGGCAACGCGTCGGTGGCGTACAGCTACGAAGTCGTCAGCCCCTATGCCGCAGTGCTGACCAAAGTGCCCGAGGCAGGTACGACTGTGGTGGCTGATTTACGCGAATCGATTGCCCTGTTTGTGTGCCCCGTGACGCCCGAGACAAGCGTGGTGTGGATACGCATGGCAATGAACGATTTTGAATCGTCTGATCAAAAACTGATTGATTTTCAAAACACGATTTTTGGCCAGGATCAGCCGATTCTGGAATCACAACGCCCCAAGCGCCTGCCTTTGCAGGCAGGTGCGGAGCAGCACTGCGCTGCTGACCGCATGTCGGTCGCTTACCGCCGGTTTTTAATGAACACTGGCATCACTTTTGGAGTTTGCTAATGAGCGCTGCTAAACCCGTTAAGCCAGTCAAGCCAGTCAAACCTGTTTCACCCGACCGCTTGCCCGATCTGTTGCGGCAAATGCCCAAGGCCGAGCTGCACATTCATATTGAAGGTTCACTGGAGCCCGAATTGATTTTTGCGCTCGCCAAGCGCAACGCTGTGGCGATCCCGTATGCCAGCGTTGAAGAGCTTCGCAGCGCTTACGCTTTCACCAACCTGCAAAGCTTTCTGGACATTTATTACGCCGGGGCCAGTGTGCTTTTGAAGGAGCAGGACTTTTACGACATGGCGCAGGCTTACTTCGCCCGTGCGGCTGCTGACAACGTGGTGCATGCCGAGCTATTTTTTGACCCACAAACCCACACGGCACGCGGCGTGAGCATGGACGTGGTGGTCAATGGCCTTTACCGTGCGTGTATTGATGCAGAAACTGAGCTGGGAATTTCTGCCTCGCTCATCATGTGTTTTTTGCGCCACTTGAGCGAACAAGAGGCCTTTGAAGCGCTTGAGCAAGCGCTGCCGCATCGCGCCAAAATCATCGGCATTGGCCTTGATTCAGGCGAGGTGGGCAACCCGCCAGAAAAGTTTGAGCGTGTGTTTGCGCGCTGCCGTGAGTTGGGTTTTCACCTCGTCGCGCACGCTGGCGAAGAAGGTCCGCCAGCCTATATCTGGACGGCGCTGGACGTGTTGAAGGTCGAACGCATTGACCATGGCGTGCAGGCCATCAAAGACGCAGCCTTGATGCAGCGCCTGGCCAAAGACCGGATCGCGCTCACGGTGTGTCCGCTGTCCAATCTCAAGTTGTGTGTGTTTCCTGATCTGGCCAGCCACAACCTGAAGGTTTTGCTTGACGCGGGGCTGGCGGCGACTGTCAATTCAGACGACCCAGCTTACTTTGGCGGCTACATGAACGACAACTTCACCCAGACCTTTGCCGCTACCAGCATGACTGCGCAGCATGCCTACACCCTGGCACGCAACAGTTTTGAAGCCAGCTTTATCGATGAAGCTGCCAAGCGCGCTCATATCGACAGACTAGATGGCGTTTTTGCGGCTTTTACCTGAACCGTTAAAATAAAAAAGTTGCTACGTGCGGTCCCGACGCGCTGCAAACTTTATTTTTCGGGCCATGTAGAGGACTACCATGTATAAAAACCTCGCTACCTCCACGGGTGTTTCGCTGGCCGCTTGCGGTGCATTACGAGGCATCGCATGAGCTACCTGGTTAAAGAAATTTTTTACACGCTGCAAGGCGAAGGTGCCAACGCCGGCAGGCCGGCAGTGTTCTGCCGTTTTGCAGGTTGCAACCTGTGGTCTGGCCGTGAGCAAGACCGTGCCACTGCGGTGTGCAATTTTTGCGACACCGACTTTGTGGTCAATGACGGCCATTGGGGCACGCTGGGCGGCAAGTTTGCCGATGCTGATGCGCTGGCCGACACCATAGCCGCGCAGTGGCCAAGTGCGGGCCATGCCAATCGTTTTGTCGTGATGACAGGCGGCGAGCCTTTGCTGCAGGTCGATACAAGCTTGATTAATGCGCTGCACGTACGTGGTTTTGAAATCGCGGTGGAGACCAACGGCACCATCGTCGCTCCGGCCGGCATCGACTGGATTTGCGTTAGCCCCAAAGCCGGAGCGCCATGGGTGCAGCGCGAAGGCCACGAGCTGAAAGTGGTCTGGCCTCAAACCGCATTTAATCTGGCAGAGCTTGAAGCCGCCAACTTCAAGCACCGCTACCTGCAGCCGATGGACAACGTCCTGAAAGCCGCCAACCTCAGCGACTGTATCGCCCTGTGCATGCGGCGCCCGGCCTGGCGGCTCAGCCTGCAAACCCACAAAATGACGGGTATCCGCTAAAGCCCCACAGATGGACCCATAGATGGACCGACAGATTGACCCACAGATGACTTACAGAATCAGCCAGACCTTTTTCTTCGACGCAGCCCATACCCTGAAGCGCGAGATCGAAGCCGACAGCAGCCGCCGCATTCACGGCCACACCTACAACGCTGAAATCACGCTGTCCGGCCAGCCCGACCCAGCCACTGGCATGGTGCTCGACCTGGGCCGCGTGCGCGCAGCCATTGACGGACTGCGCCCCCAGCTGGATCACCGCATGCTCGACGACGTGCCCGGCCTGGGTGCGGCCACGCTGGAGAGTCTGTGCGCTTACATCTGGCGGGCTCTGGCACCCGGCTTGCCCGGTCTGGCAGCGGTACGGGTGTGGCGCGCGGGCATGGGCGACAGCTGCACCCTGACCGAACCATGATCCTAGATTCCTCAGTTGGACGCGCCCGAGTGGGCCGCTGGCGGCGTGGCCGGGTAGGCGTGACAACGCTGCAGGCTAATGCCTGCGAGGCTTCGCCGCAACCCCGGGCACGTTGCCAGTGGCTCAATCGGGTGTGTAGCGCTCTCACCCAAAAGGTGAGATGTCTCGAAGCTAAAAAAGTCAATGACCATAAGAACTTGTTGATAAAACCAAGCGGTCAACTGAGGAATCTAGGATGAAGGCCTACCGGGCCAGTCTGCTGTACTTCAAAGGCCGTGAGGCCGTGTTCGAGCAAGATGGCCTGCTTGTTGTAGGCAGCAATGCGCATGGCCGCCAGGTCGTGCAAGCTATTGGCAGTTATCAAGGCA
>JAYVPR010000048.1:0-2664 GCA_043757245.1 Polaromonas sp.
GTCGACAAGCCGTGTTTAGTGGTTAATCTCATCATTTTGTCTCCTCGTTGTGTAGTGGAAAAAGTGTTTCAAGCGGAAGGATAGGAAATTAAATTGCCCAATGAAAGCGTATCAGCTTTTCGTGTTATCAGAGAACGTGTTTACCCTTCTGAGGTGGGCTAACTCGCCCAATTTTTTTACCCGATTGGGCACAAGCGGGGTACTGATCTGTCAAATGGCGCAGGCTTACCCTGGCGGGAGCTTCAACAATCACTAAACAATCACCAAACGGTACGCTGATATTCGCAGTTGCCATGTCGACAAACGATAAAGCAACTTCTTTTCTGTAAATTTCCAAAATTTAGTTTTGGGTGCTGGTGATTTGCAGGGCTCAGGGCTTCATGGTCAGATAGATTTTTGCTGTCATCCACTCCTCATCTTGTTCGGCCAGCAAGGCACTGATGAGGCGCAGGCAACGGTCGGAATTGGAGAACAGGGTGGCAACACGGCCGCGATGTTGCCACTCGCGCCAGCCCTGGCTTCGACCACTACGCGCAGGTGCAGGTCAGCCTGCGTTCTGACATCCTTGAAAACAGGTTGCAGCCTGGTGCCAAGCTGCCATCAGAGTCCGCATTGGAGAGAAGTTTTGGCGTGAGCCGTATTACCGTTCGGCATGCCTTGTCGACCCTGCATGCGGAAGGCTTGATTGAGAAGGTCAACGGCAAGGGCAGCTGTGTGACCCGGCCTGATGATGCGCCACGCCTCGGGCCGGTGACTGGTTTTTACGAACATATCAGAGCCAGGGGCGAAGTGGCCCGAGGTAAAACTCTGTCGGTGCGCGAAAGCAAGGCTTCTGCGGTGGCGGCCGAGGCATTGCGCATCGCGCTTGGTACGCCGCTGCTGACGGCCACCGTGCTGCGTTGGGTCAACGACGAGCCCATCGTCTACGGCGTGCTGCAGGCGGAACCGGTGTTGACGCGTGCGATGCTTGCGCAGGACCTGAATGTGAACGATGTGATGGTCGTGCTGGAATCACGCTTGGGTTACCGCCTCAAGAGTAGCCATATCGAAGCCGGCGCTGTTGCAGCCGGCAAGATGCGTGGGCGCCTGCTGCAAGTCGATGAGGCTGAGCCCTTGCTGCGCATCCGCTTCACGCCGCATGATGCAACGGGCAAGCCCCTGGTGTTTTCAGAGATGTACTTTCGCGCGGACAGGTTCAATTACAAAACGGTACTCAAGCGCTGAGTTCAACCGCCCCCGAAAAAATTTGATTGAACGACTGCTTTCTCCGTTGATCTTGGACCACTTTCGCAGCATAGAAGCCGGTGGGCTTAACTACCAGCGCCCATGTTTTGTGTTGGTTAACGCGGTTAACCTTTAGCTTTAGGCGCTTTTCAATGCAAAGTGCAGTGGATGAAAATGGATTTATCCTTGCAATCCAGCTATCGTAATCCACTATTTACATGGATAAAAGATGATCAGTAACTGATCCTGGATATAAACTTGCTATAAATTTAGTAGCTGATAACGGCTGTATTATTTGGGTTCAAGCTATTTTTAGGTATTGAGTTGACTGTGAACAGGCTAAATTCACTTTTACATTACCAAATCAGCGGTGAATAGTCGGTTTAAGGCGATTCAACCTCAAATCTCCAAGTTGTCAATCAACCGCGTATTGCCCAGCTTGGCAGCGCCCAGTACCACCAGTGGCTGGCTGGCCAGGTCACCCCATGGCGGCATCAGGTCGGCGCGGCGGCGTACGGTTAGGTAGTCGGGTTTCCAGCCGCGTCGGGCCAGGGCTTGCATGGCTTGGGCTTCCAGCGCGACAAGGTCTTGCGGCGTTCCAGCTTTGGCGGCAGATCCCAAGGCTTGCAGGGCTTTTGACAACTCAACGGCTTCTAGCCGCTCGGGTTCTTTCAAATAGCTGTTGCGCGATGACAGTGCCAGGCCATCAGCAGCACGCTGGGTTTCGCCCGCCAAAATTTCGATTGGTAGCGCAAACTGCTGCACCATGCGGCGCACCACCATGACTTGCTGGTAGTCCTTTTTGCCAAAAGCCGCCACGCCACCGGGCATACCTGCGTACACGCATGAAAAAAGTTTCAGCACGACGGTACTCACGCCAATAAAAAAGCCTGGCCTGAAGTGGCCTTCCAGAATGTCGCCCAAATCGGTAGCCGGGTGGACTTTGTAGGTTTGCGGTTCGGGGTACAGCTCTTTTTCGCGCGGGGCAAACAACACGTTGCAGCCTGCCGCTTCCAGCCGCTGGGCGTCGGTATCGAGCGTGCGGGGGTAGCTGTCAAAGTCTTCATGTGGCGCAAATTGCAGGCGGTTAACAAAGATGCTGGACACCGTCACATCACCCAGTGGGTTGGCTTGTTTGACGAGTGCAATGTGGCCGTCGTGCAGGTTGCCCATGGTGGGTACGAAGGCGGGGCATTTGAAGCCTGAGAGCTTTTCGCGCAGCTCAGCGATGGTATGGACGATGTGCATTTTTATGCCCCTATTTTTTTAGTTCGTTCACCATGCATGTGTCGCGTTGACTGGAAAGCTGCCATTTTTAACCGCTTGCGCATACGCCTCCATCGCGCCGCGAACGCTGCCTGCGTCCTGCATGAAGTTATGTACAAACTTTGGCATCTTGCCCAGATTCATGCCCAGCATGTCGTGCAGCACCAGCACCTG
>JAYVPR010000049.1:0-9839 GCA_043757245.1 Polaromonas sp.
CATGGCGTTGGCGTAAATGTCGTGTACTTTCAGGCGCGGCATCACGTCGCTGTTCAGCGTGACCTTAAAGCCCCGTCCGACCTTGACAACGATGACATCGGGCACCACCACATGACGTTCAACGTTGACAAAACGCCTGCCGGGTTTGGGGTCGAGCCGGCCAATCACGCCGATGGCGTTTTTGATCACGCTTTCGGCAAAGCCGCACAGCTGTGACAGGCGTTTGACATCGCGCTTGGCCAGCAGCTCCATGGGTTGCTGGCACATGGCCATGGCGGCGCGCGTCGCCTCACAGTCCTTGAAGTCAAGCAGCTGCAAAGACAAGCACTCGGCCATGTTGCGTGCGCCCACGCCCGCAGGCTCCATGTGGTGCAACAGCTTCAGGGCAATGGCAAAGTGCTGCTCCAGCTCTTCGGCTTGGGCCAAGTCACCCACCGCGAGGCTCGCGGCCAGCGAGGCCAAACTATCCTCCAGATAGCCATCGTCGTTGAGCGATTCAATCAAAAAGTGCAGGGCGGCGCGGTCAATATCAGACAACCGCAGGCCCAGTGACTGGTGGTGCAAGTGCGCTTGCAGGGTAACGTGCTCACCGGCCAGGTCAGACGCCTCGGCATCGCTGTCATCAAGGTTGTTTTTGCGCGGTCCGGCATCGTTGCCCCACTCGCCATCGTCAGGCGCTGACTCGACGGTGCCGTCGCCCTCCCAGCTTTCTTCCAGTTTCGGTTCGGTTGACTCTTCAGAGCCCTTTTCCGGCGTGTTTTCAGTTGTGCTTTGAGCATCTTTTGATGCTGTAGCCGCTGTTTCATGGGCGTGAGCAGCTATAAATTCAGGAGTCGCGTCAAACTCCTGAATATCCTGGCTGGCTGGCGCATCCGTCTGCTGCAGGCCAAACTCTTCCCGTGGTGCGGTGTCGTCATTGACCTCCAGAAACGGGTTTTCATTGAGCATCTGCTCGACTTCCTGGCTCAGCTCAAGCGTGGACAGCTGGAGCAGGCGAATTGACTGCTGCAACTGTGGCGTGAGCGCCAAATGCTGCGAAAACCGTAACGAAAGACCTTGCTTCATCTTTCGGAGGATACAAACGAAGCAGCGCAATTTTCCGACGGGCAGCCCCTAGGAAAATTAGCCCCCTCGGGGGGCAGAGAGTTACACGAAGTGAACGAACGTGGGGGCCACATAATTACATCCTGAAGTGTTCGCCCAAATACACGCGGCGTACATCGGCATTGTTCACAATCTCAGACGGCGTGCCTTGGGCCAGCACATGCCCGTCGCTGATGATGTAAGCGTGGTCGCAAATACCCAGGGTTTCACGCACGTTGTGGTCGGTGATCAGCACGCCAATGCCGCGCGACTTTAAAAAGCCGATGATGCGCTGGATCTCGATCACGGCAATTGGGTCAATGCCGGCAAAGGGTTCGTCAAGCAAAATAAAACGCGGCTGAGTGGCCAGAGCCCGCGCGATTTCAACGCGGCGGCGCTCACCGCCAGACAGCGACAGCGCTGACGAGTCCCGCAGATGATCTACCCGCAAGTCCTTGAGGAGTGCGTCCAGGCGCTCGGCAATGACGCCCTTGCCGAGTGGCTTGCCCGCATCGTCCAATTGCAACTCCAGCACGGCACGCACGTTTTCCTCGACGTTGAGTTTGCGAAAAATCGACGCTTCTTGCGGCAGGTAACTCAGGCCGAGACGCGCGCGGCGATGAATCGGCATGTGCTCGACGGAGTTGCCGTCAATCGTGATCTCGCCGGCATCGGCGCGGACCAAGCCGACGATCATATAAAACGAGGTGGTTTTACCCGCACCGTTCGGCCCCAACAAACCAACCACTTCGCCACTTTGCACAGCCAATGAAACGTCCTGCACCACCTTGCGGCTGCCGTATGATTTTTGCAGGCCAGTGGCAACCAGGCGGCTGACGGGTACGTCATGTGACGCTGCGTCAACGCGCAGCGTGAAGGCTCCGCTCATGGCATCGTTTTGTGAATCACCCATTTCCATCCTGGTTACTTTTTATCCACACCCAGCGCTGGGCTCGGGCGGAGTACAGCGGGCGGCGCCGACTGTGAAGGTAGCGATCCGCCGACTGCCGATGCCGCCACACGCGGCGACAACAGCGCGCGGATGCGGCCACTCGGGTTGGTGGCCGAGCGGTTTTGCGCGCCGCCATCGACAGTAAACACATCGGTCTTGTTGTCGTAGTTGATTTGTGAGCCAGTTGTTTCGTCTGCCAACACCGCGCCTGCGTAGCGCCGCAGCACGGCGTTGCGCGTGAACTTGACCACATCCTGGCGGCTGTCGTATTCAATCCGCTCGCCCTCACCTTCAATGAACTCATCCAGCCCATCGCGCTTTTTGCGGTAATAGGCCAACTTGCCTGGGGCAGCCACCACGGTGGCCTGCTGATAGCCTTCGGGGTCCTGCTTCACATCTACCCGTTCCCCCCGGATGATGGTGCTGCCCTTGGTAATCACCACATTGCCCGTAAAAACGCTGGTTTGCTTCAGGTCGTCATAGCGCAGGGCATCCGCCTCGGCATTCATCGGCTTGTCGCGGTCAGCGTTTTCAGCCGATACTGGGCTCACGCCAAGCGCCGCGAGGAGGAAGACTAGAAATAAAGGGTTTTTCATAAAGGCACGAATCTTGCTGCTGGTTTGGAAAGCATTGTAGCCATGCGAACCTTGAGTTGAGCATGGCGGCGTTTACTTTGCTGGGGCTTTGCTCATTAAAAAACCCGCCTGGCGGCGGGTTTTTTAATGAGCGACGGCAAAAATCACTGCATTTTGGCTAAGCCTGGTTTTACTTACGAGGTTTTTGCAGCCGGCTTGGGGGCTGGTTTAGTCGCGGGCATGGATGTGCGAAGCAACCCCACCAAATGTTCTGTCACGACCAAGGCACGCTCCATGCTCTGCGCCACTGCACCTGACGTGTAGTACTTGCCGGCCACACCCAGTGCAGGGACGCCATCGACCTTGTAGGCATCTTGCAACAGGGTGGCCTTGCGGGTCTTGGTAGCTACCGGAAAGGAGTTGTAGGCTTCCGTGAATTTAGCTTTGTCAATACCCTGCTTTTCAACCCAGTCAGCGATCAGCGGCAGTGTGTTGAGCGCCTGCTTTTCAACGTGGATGGCGTAAAACACCTTTTTGTGCAGCTCGTCAACCTTGTTCATGGCTTCAAGCACATAGTAAAGGCGCTGTTGTGGCTCGAAATCAGGTCTGAAAGCGATAGGTACACGCCGCAGAATCACATCTTTTGGCATTTTCTTGGCCCAGTCTTCAAGTTGCGGCTCAAACCGGTTGCAGTGGGGGCAGCTGTACCAAAAAAACTCAACCACCTCAATCTTGCCAGGAGCCGCCTCCGTGGGTGCGGGTTTGTCGAGTGTCAGATAGTCAACACCCTCTTTTGGCGGCTGGCCCTGGCCTTGGCCTTGGGCGTGGGCTGCGCTAGCCAAAGCCAGCGTGGCGGCAGTGATTGAAAATTCGCGTCGTTGCATCCGTTTTGCTCCAGAAATTCTAAAAACAGTTGAATCAGTCCATGAATGGAGCTGCTGCACCATGAAAAAGTTCAGCGCTGAACCCGAACCAATGCGGTTTCCATCGACTGACTGTCAAGTTTTTCCTTGGTTTTGTCAGCCTCGTCCTTTTTATCAAAAGGCCCCAAACGCACCCGATATACGGTTCGGCCCGATTGCTCACGCTCAGTCACTTTGGCCTGAAAGCCCAGCAACGAGAGTTTGGCGCGCTGTTGCTCTGCGTCTTCTGGCGTACGAAAAGCACCGACCTGAATAAAGTAACTGAACGGGTCAACGCCCCCAGCAGCTGGCGTCATATCCGGTTTGGCATCTGGCTTTGGCTCAGCTTTGGCTCTGGCTTTGGCCAAGTCACCCAGCGGATCGGCCGACACCGTGGGCTTGCCAGAGACCGCGGCGGAGGCTGCAACTGACGGCGGCGCTTCGACAACATTGCCAACCGGGCCGGACGCAGCAGGTGCTGGTTTGATCGAATTTTTTCCAGCTAGCGGCACGTTCGGATCCCAGTTCTTGTTCTTTTTGGCCTCGGCCGCATCGGTATCGGCACTGCGAGACTGGTTTTTGTTTAAAAAAGGCACCGGTACTTTGGTGACGTACACCGCCACGGCCAGTGCCGCGCCCAGCCCGACCAGCGCACCAATGATCAAACCCAACAGGGTGTTGCCGCGCTGCTGTTGGTTCAGAAGCCGTTTTACTTGCATAGTCATTCACACCATTCTCATTACATTTTGCGCGGGGCACTCACGCCGAGCACCGCCAAGCCATTGTGCAACACCTGCGCAGTGGCGGCCACCAGTGCCAGACGCGCCAGTCTGACAGCCTCATCATCAACCAGAATGCGTTCGGCATCGTAGTAGCTGTGGTAGCAGGCCGCCAATTCACGCAGGTAAAACGCCACATCATGCGGCGCAAAGCCGCTGGCAGCGTTGCTCAGCATGTCGGGGTATTTGGCAATCAAGAGCATCAGAGCCTGTGCCTGTGGGCTGACGAGTGGTAACAAATCAACGGCTTTCAGCGCATCCTCATCACCGCCCCAGGCCGTGAGCACAGAGCAAATCCGTGCATGCGCGTACTGCACGTAGTACACCGGGTTTTCGTTGTTCTTGGCCAGCGCCAGGTCAATGTCAAAAATATACTCGGTGTCTGGCTTGCGGCTGAGCAAGAAAAAGCGCACCGCGTCAGCACTCGTCCACTCAATCAAATCGCGCAGCGTCACATAGCTGCCTGCACGTTTTGAAATTTTCACTTCTTCGCCGTTTCGCATCACCCGCACCATCGTGTGCAGCACGTAGTCCGGGTAGCCTTCGGGCACGCCCGCATTGGCCGCTTGCAGGCCGGCGCGGACTCTAGCGATGGTGCCGTGGTGGTCCATGCCTTGAATGTTGATAGCTCGGCTGTAACCACGCTCCCACTTGGCCAGGTGGTAGGCCACGTCAGGCACAAAGTAGGTGTAGCTGCCATCGCTTTTTCGCATCACACGGTCTTTGTCGTCGCCGTAGTCGGTGGACTTGAGCCACAGCGCGCCGTCTTGCTCGTAGGTTTTACCGGCGTCTTTGAGCTTGGCTACGGCGGCATCAACACGCCCCGAGCTGTACAGGCTGGACTCCAAATAGTAGTTGTCAAAACTAACGGAAAAAGCTTTTAAGTCCAGATCTTGCTCGCGCCGCAGGTAGGCCACTGCAAACTGACGGATCGACTCTATGTCTTCAATATCACCCGATGCGGTAAAGGTGCGGTCGTCAGACTTAACCGTTTTTTGGGCGATGAAATCAGCTGCGATGTCGGCAATGTAGTTGCCGTTATAGGCCAGTTCAGGCCAGGCCGCATCGCCTGGATGGATGCCTTTGGCGCGCGCCTGCGTGCTGGTCGCCAGCGTATGAATTTGCACACCCGCATCGTTGTAATAAAACTCACGATAAACGCGCACACCCTGCGTGGCGAACAAATTGCAAATCGCATCGCCCAGCGCCGCTTGGCGACCATGGCCCACATGCAGTGGCCCGGTTGGGTTGGCCGATACAAACTCAACAATCATGGCTTGATCAGCCATCTGTGACCGGGCACCATATTGCGTGCCAGAGCGCAACACATCGCGCACTGTCTCTTGCTTGGCCTCAGGCTTCAGGCGGATATTGATAAACCCCGGCCCAGCGATTTCGATGTCTTGCACCCAGCGCCCAAAAGCGGGTTGTGCCAACAAATTTTCCCGAAGTGCCTCTGCGACTTGCCGCGGGTTTTGTCTCAATCCTTTGGCCAGTTGCATGGCAGCTGTGCAGGCAAAGTCGCCATGCGCCGCCACCTTGGGGGACTCAAACGCGGCTTTTTCGCCGGCACCAGGGGAGAGTTGTTCAAGCCCGGCGCCAAGGGCCGCGAGCAGGTCATTTTTAATCGAAAGCATGACACGATTTTACGGTTAGTCAGCCAGTCTTTCAGTTGGATCGCGAACCAAACGGTGTTTTGTGCTGTGGGGCGCTCCGAAAATCAGGTGTTTGGCTCACGCTCTATGCAGTCGTGCGCCTACGCTGAAATACCGACGCCGGCGGCACAACACGTTATGTCGAAATAAAAAAGGTTTTGCCATGACGCTTGTTCATCCGGGATAAGCGATTTTTTTCAACCCGCCATTCAGGAAACTCCATGACACGATCCATCATTTTCCCAGCAGCGCTGCTAGCACTTGCAACTTTCACGCTGGCCGCCTGTGACCGGCCCACCGTGGTCAACACACCACCTGTCGTGACGGTGCCTGGCCCCGCCGGACCGGCTGGCGCAACCGGAAATACCGGCAACACTGGAAGTACGGGCAGCACCGGCAGCACGGGTAGCCAAGGCCAGCGCGGCGCAACCGGCGGCGACACCATTGTGATCGTGCCGACCACCCCGGCTTCGCGTTAATTTTGGTTTTAGCCAGCGAGCGCGCTTTAAAAGCGTTCACCTAACAACATCTGCCTTCGCCATGCGAGTATTTTTCAGCGTTGCAATTTGCTCGCTGGTGAAGCCCAATTCGGTCAGCAGCTCGTCCGTGTGTTCACCCAGACGCGGAGGGTTCAAGCGCAGGCCTGGCCGCTTGCCACACAGCGTAAACGGCATCAAAGGCGCGTGAGTGGCTCTGCCATCGGGTAGGGTCATGGCGGCCAAACCGCCAGTGGCCAGCAAATGCGGGTCGTCAAACAAATCTTCGGGTTTGGTAATGGGCGCAAAAGGCAAGCCATTTTGCTCAAAAACCGCGCTTAGCTCGGAGGCGCTGTGGCGTACCATTCGGTTCCTGAGCAGCGGCATCATCCATTCTCGCGCGCGAACCCTGTCGTTGTTGGTCACCAGCCGTGGGTCCGCCAATAACTCTTGCAAATCAAACGCTTGGCAAAACGCCGCCCACTGGCTATCGCTAACCACGGCCAAAAATATCTGCTCATCGCCTTTGACAGTAAATACGTCATACACCGCCCAAGCAGAGATACGGCTGGGCATGGGCGCGGCAGCTTGGCCCGTCACGGCAAACTGCATCATGTGCTGAGCCATTAAAAATACATTGTTTTCAAACAGGCCTGCCTGCACTTCTTGCCCCTTGCCTGTAACAGCCCGCTGAGCCAGTGCAGCCATTGCACCCATCGCACCAAACATGCCGCCCATGATGTCGTTCACGCTGCTGCCTGCACGCAGCGGGTCGCCCGGCCTGCCAGTCATGTAAGCCATGCCCCCCATCATTTGCACCACTTCATCAAGTGCAGTGCGGTGCTCATAGGGGCCCGGCAAAAAGCCCTTATGGCTGACGTAAATCAGCTGCTCATTGAGCTTTGACAGTGTGGCGTAGTCGAGGCCCAGCTTGGCCATGCTGCCGGACTTGAAATTTTCACTCACGATGTCGGCAGTGGCGATCAATTTATGCGCGACTTCCAGACCGCCAGGCGTGTGCAGATCAAGTGCAATGCTTTTTTTGTTACGATTGAACATGGCAAAAAACCCGGCGCCAGACCCCAGCAGATGCCGCGTGCTGTCGCCCGCCAAGGGTTCAATTTTGATAACTTCAGCCCCCAGATCTGCCAGCACCATGCCGCAAGTAGGGCCCATCACCATGTGGCTAAATTCAACAACACGAATGCCTGCAAAAGGCAGTTGGGTCGGGACGCCGTGAGGCGATATGGGCGGCGCTGAATATGAGCTCATGCGCGCAGCTTACCAAGCATCACGGCCTATCGAATAAAGTAACCCCATTCGCATTAATTGACATTGATTAATATTTAATTTTTTTGGAGACCTTTGATATGAACGCCCCCGCCGTAAAGAAACCAGTCATGACGCCTATCCACCGCCTGCAAGTTGCCAGCAACCTGCATGCGTTCATTGACACCCAGGTACTGCCCGGCACGGGCGTCACAGCCGCTGATTTCTGGAAAGGTTTTGATGCCATCGTGGCCGACCTGGCGCCGAAAAACATCGCGCTTATGGCCGAGCGTGACCGTCTGCAAACCGAGTTGGACGTCTGGCACAAAGCCAACCCCGGCCCGGTCAGTGACATGAAGGCCTATCAAAAGTTTTTAACCAGCATTGGCTATCTGGTACCCGCGCCTAAAATAGCCAAAGCCACCACCGACAACGTGGATGCCGAGCTGGCCAAGCAGGCCGGCCCGCAACTGGTGGTGCCGATTTTGAATGCGCGCTACGCCTTGAACGCCGCCAACGCACGCTGGGGCAGCCTGTATGACGCGCTGTACGGCACCGATGTCATCAGCGAGGCCGATGGCGCAGATAAAAGCAAAGACTACAACCCCAAGCGTGGTGCTAAAGTCATTGAATATGCGCGCTACGTGCTTGACCGCACCGCACCGTTGGTCAGCGGCTCGCACATAGATTCTGTGGGTTACAGCGTGCGCACTGGCAAGCTGAGCGTCAAACTTAAAAACGGTAAAAGTGTCGGCTTGGTGGATAACAAACAGTTCATCGGCTACCAGGGCAATATGCTCAAGCCGACATCTGTGCTGTTGCAGCACAATGGTTTGCACATCGACATTCAAATCAACGCCGCTACGCCCATCGGTAAAACCGACCCCGCAGGGGTCTGCGATTTGGTGCTTGAAGCCGCGCTGTCGACGATTTTGGATCTGGAAGATTCAGTTGCGGTGGTCGATGCAGACGACAAAGTACTGGCCTACAGCAACTGGCTGGGCATCTTGCAGGGCACGCTGACCGAGAGCGTCACCAAAGACGGCAAAACCTTCACGCGCGGTTTGAATGCTGACCGCATCTATACATCAGCGACAAGTAAGAAGCCTGTCGTGCTGCATGGGCGCTCGTTGATGTTTTTGCGCAACGTTGGCCATTTGATGACCAACCCGGCCATCACCTACACGGCAGCAGACGGCAAAACCAAAGAAATCCCCGAAGGTATTCTGGATGCCGTCGTCACCACCACCATCGCCATGCACGACCTCAAACTCAAAGGCAAGCCCGGCATTAAAAATTCACGCAAAGGCAGCGTTTACATCGTCAAGCCCAAAATGCACGGACCAGCTGAAGTAGCGTTTGCTGCCGAGCTGTTTGGTCGGGTTGAAAAAATGCTGGGCCTGAAAGACAGCACCGTCAAACTTGGCATCATGGACGAAGAGCGCCGCACCAGCGCGAACCTGATGGCCTGCATTGCCGCTGCCAGCTCACGCGTGGCCTTCATCAACACCGGTTTTTTAGATCGCACCGGCGACGAGATGCACACCGCCATGCAGGCCGGCCCGATGATTCGCAAGGGCGACATGAAAACCAGCACCTGGATTGCTGCGTACGAAAAAAACAATGTGCAGGTCGGCCTGGCCTGTGGGCTGCGCGGCAAAGCGCAAATTGGCAAAGGCATGTGGGCCATGCCCGATTTGATGGCGGCCATGATGACGCAGAAAATCGGCCACCCATTAGCCGGCGCCAACACCGCCTGGGTACCCAGCCCCACAGGCGCCACGCTGCACGCGCTGCACTACCACCAGGTCAAGGTCAGCAAGGTACAAAAAGACATGGAAAAGGCCGTCAATAAAGCTGACGCCAAAAAATTGCGCAACGACACGTTAAACGCGCTGCTGCAAATTCCCGTCACCACCACACCCAACTGGAGCGCGACAGAAAAAGCGCAAGAACTCGACAACAATGCCCAAGGTATTTTGGGCTACGTGGTGCGTTGGATAGACCAGGGCGTGGGCTGCTCCAAGGTGCCTGACATCCACAACATCGGCCTGATGGAAGACCGCGCCACCCTGCGCATCAGCAGCCAGCACATGGCCAACTGGCTGCTGCACGGCGTGGTGACCAAAGCACAAATCACTGAGACCT
>JAYVPR010000050.1:0-2657 GCA_043757245.1 Polaromonas sp.
TGGCCTGGATCAAGGTCAATGACATTGCCAAAGGCAAAGAAGGCTTGCAAAGCCCGATAGTCAAAAACATTCACGATGCAGCTATAGCCGAGATCTTGAAGCGCACGGGCGCAGCCAATGGCGACTTGCTGTTCTTTGGCGCTGACAAAGCCAAAATCGTTAACGACAGCATCGGTGCGTTGCGTTTGAAGGTGGGCTTGAGCGCATTGGGTAAAAAGTTGGGGCTCTTTACTGCTGGCTGGAAGCCGCTGTGGGTGGTTGACTTTCCGATGTTTGAACACGACGAGGCCAATAACCGCTGGAGCGCCGTACACCACCCCTTTACCGCGCCCAAAGACGGGCACGAGGACTGGATGGATTCTGATCCCGGCAAGTGCATTGCCAAAGCTTACGACATGGTGCTCAATGGCTGGGAACTTGGTGGCGGCTCGGTACGTATCCACCAGGCCGACGTGCAAAGCAAGGTCTTCGACGCCCTCAAAATCGGCCCTGAAGAAGCGCAAGAGAAATTCGGCTTTTTGCTTGACGCCCTTCAATACGGCGCACCGCCGCACGGTGGTCTGGCCTTTGGTTTAGACCGCATCGTGACCATGATGACAGGTGCAGAGTCGATCCGCGACGTGATTGCTTTCCCGAAAACCCAGCGTGCCCAGTGCCTGCTGACACATGCGCCCAGCCCGGTGGACGAAAAGCAAATGAAGGAACTGCACATTCGCTTGCGGGCCCCAGTGGCTTAGTTTTTATCTACAGGATCTCGTGAACGCCGGTATATGCCGCTGAAAGCAGGTAGCAAGGAGTGATGGAGAACTTCAAAATACCTGAATCCGTTCTGGTCGTCATTCACACGCCAGAGTGCGAAGTTTTGCTGATTGAACGTACCGACCACGCCGACTTTTGGCAAAGCGTGACCGGTTCCAAAGACGCTTTACATGAAAAGTTGCAGCACACTGCCCAGCGTGAGGTGATGGAAGAAACCGGCATCTCGGCCAGCCTTGACCAGTTCATAGATTGGTCTGTATCAAACATTTACGAAATTTATCCCGCCTGGCGCAACCGTTACGCACCAGGCATCACACACAACACCGAGCACGTGTTCAGTTTGCGCATTGCACGCAGCGTTCCCGTCAGGCTCAATCCGCGCGAGCATACGGCTTATCAGTGGCTGCCTTATCTGGCTGCAGCTGACGCGTGTTTTTCCCCCTCTAATGCAGAAGCCATTTTGTTGTTGCCGCAGTTCATGGCATAAGCTGTGGGCATGACTTTGATTCAGAAATCGCAAGACCTGTTATTGCTGCAAGGTGGGCAAGCCTACTTTCCGGCTCTCATTCGGGCCATCGATGAGGCGCTGAGCTGGGTGCAACTTGAAACCTACATTTTTGACATGCATGGCATGGGCGCGACCGTTGCTGACGCATTGATCCGCGCCGCGCGCCGTGGCTTGACGGTGCAAGTGCTCGTCGACGGCTTTGGCTCAGGCCATCTGAACGCCGAGTGGCAACAAAAAATGAACGATGCTGGCGTGCAGTGGTGCGTTTACTCGCCGTTGGCACCTCGGTTTGGCGCCCTGGGTTTGTTGGTGCCACACCGCTGGCGCAGATTGCACCGCAAGCTGTGTGTGATTGACCAGCGTGTGGTTTTTTGTGGGGGCATCAACATACTGGATGATTTGTATGATCCAAACCACGGCGACTTGACGTCACCGCGTTTTGATTTTGCGGTGGCAGCTACCGGGCCGCTGGCGGTCGAGGCGGCCGACGCTGCTGCCTTGCTTTGGTGGCGCGTGCAAGCCGGTTACAGCGCGCGAAAAAGCCATTTAAGCGCTGCTTGGGAAAAGTTCAAGGCCGCAGGCTACGGTGGGCGAACATCGTCGGCACGTTTGACCCCGGCTACGATGTCTGGCGCCTCCTCGGTCATGACTAGGCCGGGTGTCAAGGCGGTGCTGGTGCTACGCGACAACCTGCGCAACCGCAACAGTATTGAAAAAAGCTACCTCAAGGCCATTGGCCGGGCGCACAGTGAAATTTTGATTGCAAATGCTTATTTTTTACCTGGCGGTAAATTGCGTCGCGCACTGGTGACGGCGGCGCGGCGCGGCGTGAAGGTGACCTTGCTGCTGCAGGGTAAATACGAGTATTTTATGCAATACCACGCGGCTCGCCCCGTTTACGCCATATTGCTCGGAGCAGGGATTGAAATTCATGAATACGAAACCAGTTTTTTGCATGCCAAGGTCGCGGTGATCGACAGACACTGGGCTACCGTCGGGTCTTCCAATCTTGACCCGTTAAGTTTGCTGATGGCGCGTGAGGCGAATGTGGTGATCGAAGACAAGCTGTTTGCTGGCCAGTTGAATGACCAACTGCTGGCAGCCATCGCCAACCAAGGGCGGAAAATTGACGCGGCAGCCTACAACAAACGACCGTTTGGCCAGCGTATTCTGGGGCATTTCGCACATGCTCTGATGCGATTTGGTATATGGATTGTCGGTCAGCGTTATTGATTCCATTCCTAAATCGTTCCATAACGTCGTTGCTTCGCCATGCCGTGCCGTAGCAATGTCTGCGGCGTCACATCTATTGATCCGGCCTTGTGAAGTCTGAATTCCTTTATCCGTTCGCCCTGAGCTTGGTCGTTGGGTTTTCCTGTGCTAGCCAGGC
>JAYVPR010000051.1:0-2652 GCA_043757245.1 Polaromonas sp.
CTCAATCGGTTGTGTAGCGCTCTCACCCAAAAGGTGAGATGTCTCGAAGCTAAAAAAGTCAATGGCCATAAGAACTTATTGATGAAACCAAGCGGTCAACTGAGGAATCTAGGTTTAAGGATGAGGCACGGTCAATCGTCCGCATGCAGGTCTGCCATCAAGTCATCGACACTGGCGAACCGCTTGCCCTTGCCTGCCTCTAGCTCGGCAATGGCCTTGCGCGTGGTGGCGTTGGGTACCTTTACATCGAAAGGCAAACGGCCCTCATCGGCTATGCGCAGCATCAGTAGGCGTATTGCGTCCGAGATCGACAACCCCATTGCTTCGAGTGCATCAGCGGCGCGCACCTTGGTGTTGGTGTCGATGCGGGCACGAACGTAGGTATCAGCGGTGCTCATGATCGTTTTCCTTGAACGGTTTCAGAGGCTTTATTGTAGTCTCAATGTGACTACAAAACAGGGGTTCGTCAGGATGTGACTGAAGGCGTGACAAGTTTCAAGGCCAACATGGTGCTGCATGATGACCGTTTGCTTGATGTGGTGCCCGAGGCATGGAGGCAGGTCGATGACCCGTTCAACCCTGGCACCGACATCACACCGACCGTGACCATGATCACGCTGTTCCCCAGCCTCATCATCCAGCAGCAGGTCAACTCTCTCAGCACGCGCCACATCGTGCCGCGCGGGGAGGGCGAGTTTGATTTTGTCTGGACGCATTTTGGCTTTGCCGACGACATGCCCGAGATGACCCAGCGCCGCCTGCGGCAGGCCAACCTGTTTGGCCCAGCGGGCTTTGTCAGTGCTGACGATGGCGAGGTGATTGAGTTCAGTCAAAGTGGCTTCAAGCAGGCTGGCGATGCTGGCAGTACCTTGTGCGAGCTGGGCGGCACCGGCGTACAAGGAGCGGAGCACATGGTGACTGAAACCCTGATTCGCAGCATGTACGCCTACTGGCGCAAGGTGATGGGGTTATGAGCAGTACCGATCAATCCATGCTGCTCCACCACCAAATAGATCAACTCAACGCGGCCTATGCCGCTGCCCTGGACGAAAAACGCTTTGACGACTGGCCGATGTTCTTTACTGAAGATGGCCAATACAAAGTGCAGGGGCGCGAGAATTTTGACCGGGGCTTGCCATTGGCATTGATCGCTCTTGAGAGCCAGGGCATGATGAAAGACCGCGTTTACGGCATCACGCAAACCATTTACCACGGTCCGTACTACATGCGGCATGTCGTCAGCCCGGCGCGCATCACGTCGAATGACAGTGAAGTTGTCAAGGCAGAGGCAAATTACGCAGTGTTCCGTACCAAACCTGGAAGCGTCAGTGAGGTTTATAACGTGGGTCGCTACATTGATGAGGTCGTAAAAAAAAGCGGCTCCTGGAAATTCAGAAGCCGCCTCTGCGTGTACGACAGCGAGATGATTCTCAACTCACTGATTTACCCCATCTGATTCGACCAGTTGAGGTATTACGTACTGGCAATCGAATGCGCTGGAAAGACTACTTTTTTTTGCCAATTTCATTACCGATCAGGGCACCGGCAGCGGCACCGCCCACTGTGCCCAAGGTGCCGCCTAGTACCGCGTTACCGACCAGGCCACCAGCGACCGCGCCAACGCCGGTGCCAATCTGTGCATTGCTAGGGTTGGTACCGCAACCCGTCAGGGCGATCAAAGAGGCAGCGGCGACGGAAAGCAAAAGTTTTGTTGTCATGATAAATATCTTTATAAAAAATGGAAGGCTCTGTTTGCCAAGCGTTTGACTCAGTTCAGTCTTCAAATCTAAATGCATGTTAGCGGGTGCCGTGTAGGCCAAAGACGATTTCAGCCGTGCGGTGGTGGATTGATTGCGACCATTTGTAACGCGCTGAACTATTAATTCGGTCTTGTGAAGTCTGAATTCCTTTATCCGTTCGCCCTGAGCTTGGTCGTTGGGTTTTCCTGTGCTAGCCAAGCTTCGACCCTTCGACGGGCTCAGGACAGGCCAGGCTCAGCCCGAACGGAAGCTCAATACGTCATCGGGCCGGAGCAATAGGTCATGACAACCAGAAAGACTGTAAGGGCTAAGTGCTACAGGGGCTATAAAGGGCGACTTCTAGCCAAAGGCGGATTGCGTGCAAAGTAACGGCTGATGCCGCGCATCAAGGCATCAGCCAGTTGTATCTGGTAAGCATCGCTGCGTAATTTGGCTTCTTCATCCGGATTGCTGATGAAGGCGGTTTCAACCAACACGCTGGGGATATCGGGCGCTTTCAGTACTGCAAAACCTGCTTGCTCGACTCGGGGTTTGTGCAGTTTGCCAACGGCACCAATCTCGCCAAGCATGGCGCTGCCCAGCTTCAGGCTGTCGTTTATCTGCGCGGTGGTGCTCATGTCCAGCAGGGCTTTTTGTACCTGGGCGTCTTTGGCTTTCACATTCAAGCCGCCCACCAGATCAGCGGAATTTTCTTTGTCGGCCATCCAGCGGGCGGCGCTGCTGGATGCGCCCTTGTCGCTCAATGCGAATACGCTGGCACCTTGCGGGCGCTCGGTAAAAAACGCGTCGGCGTGGATGCTGATGAATAAATCGGCCTGTACGTTGCGCGCTTTCTGTACCCGGATGTGTAGCGGTACAAAAAAATCGGCGTCGCGCGTGAGGTAAGCCCGCA
>JAYVPR010000052.1:0-2651 GCA_043757245.1 Polaromonas sp.
TTAAAAAAGGCGCGCCAAAGTCTGAAACCGTCAGGAAAAGTCATCTGTGAATGTTAACGGGCATTCCTGGTGGCTCTGTAGAATTCGAAATCGCAAGCCCGGAGCGCCAGGGGCATGTGCAGTCTCATTTCCGGTTCATCACATTCACATTACCGATGAAAACACCTGTCGCCCAACTTCTCCGCCCCTTTCTGGCTCCCTTCCTTTTTGCGCTGTCGACTACGGGCTTTGCCTCCCATGCCGCAGCCCAAACCCTGGGTGCCCTGTATGACCCGCAACCCCCTGCCGACTCTGCCTATGTGCGCGTCATCGTGGTCAACGCCGAAGGCCCCATGGATGTGCAGCTGGACGGTAAACCCCGCTTGCAAAGCTTGGCTGCTGCCACTGCAAGCGATTACATGGTGCTCTAGGCCGGGCAACATCAACTGAAGGTGCAGAGCATTAGCAAATTGAACAGCACAGAAATCCCCCTCGAAATCGTCGCAGGCCGCTCTGTGACAGTGGCCTTACCCAGCTTGGGGGCAGACAGCAAACCGCTGTTTTTTGCAGACAAAGCCAACACCAATAAACTCAAAGCCGTGCTGACGGTCTATCACCTCGCCCCCAAAGCAGGCGCTATCGACACACTGACGGCAGACGGCAACACCAAAGTATTCTCAGGTGTGGCTCCAGGCACATCGGCCTCTTTGGCGGTAAATCCCATCACCATCGAACTGCAAGCCTCCAAAGCCGGTGAAAAAACGGCACTCGCCAAAGCTCCATTGACCATGGCCCAAGGCCTTACCTACAGCCTGCTGGTATTGCCCGGCGCACCCGGCGACGGTGACAAGCTGGTGATGAAAAGCAGCGCCAACGCGCTTGAACGCTACACCGGCAAGTAAACCTTTCACAGACACCCTTGTACCTACCACTGCATTTTCCGCTTCTTGCGCCTCTTTCATGACTTCATATTCATCAAAATTTATAGCGCGTCACGCCCATCAGGTAAGCTTAAAGCTGCCAAAAATGGCCCTATTGACGCTGGCCTTGGTTACCAGCTTCACCGCCCTGCCCACCTTGGGCCCAGGACGCCCCCGGTATTGTCGGCAAAGACGGCTGGCTCTACTACAAGTACGAGCTGACCAGCGGGCAAGAACCTGCGGCCATTGGCACCACCGTCGATCTGGTGCGCCGTATCAACAAGGTGTTCCAGAAAAACGGCGTGGCCGTTATCGTTGCCATGGTGCCGCTGAAAGTGCGCGTCCATCCCGAGAACCTGCCTGCCAGCGTCAAACTCACCAGCGCGTTAGATGGCCAGTACAGCAGCATTTTGAAGAGCCTGCGCGACGGTGGTGTGATGGCCGCTGACCTGAACACCGCGTTCGTCAAAAGCCCCAACCGCATCAGCCCCATGCCGCTGTTCTTTAAGCAAGACACGCACTGGTCAGCCTCTGGTGCCTTGCTGGCCGCAGAAACCATCCGCGATGCCATCACCGCCGATCCAGCCCTCAAAGCGGTGCTGGACACCACGCCAGAAGCCCCCTACAAATTAACCTGGGCCACGCAAGAGCCACTGAAAAAAGGTGATTTGGTACCCCAGCTGCCCAAAGGCTCACCCACGTTCGAGCCTGAGGCTGTGAAATACTTCGAGGTGGACAAACTCGCCGCAGACACTGGCAGCGCCGCCGCCGCCAGCCTGATGGGCGCATCTGTTGTCAACATCACACTTTTGGGCAGCAGCTACACCCACGAGTGGACCAAGTTTCCCGGTGCCGTCAGCTTTGCCCTGCAGCGCGACATTTTGAGTATCTCCGTCGATGCTTCTCAAGGACAATGGGTGGGTTTGCACACCTATTTGCGCGACGACTCTTTCCAAACCAACAAGCCCAAGCTGCTGATCTGGGAAATGCCCGAACGCGACATGGCCGCCCCGCCCCAGTACAAATGGCGCGATGTCCGTTACTCGATGGACAACACCGAATGGTTGCTGCAAGCATCCGCCCTGGTGCAACAGACATGCGCGCCTACAGGTATACAGGCCAAGGTTGAAGCGGCCAGTCTGGGGGCGACCTCTGGCACGCCCAATGTGATTGACGCCAAACCCAGCACCGCACAAGACTTTGTCGAGATCAACTTTGACAAACCCGTCGAGCGCCTGAGTTACCTCAGTGCCAAGATGCAGGTCGCAGGCTCCAAAACCATCACCATCGAAGCCTCAGGCAACGGTGCTACCGCCCGCAAATTCACCTTGCCCGTGGCTGGTGACGATGCGGAACACAACCTGCGCACTGCCCTGCTGTCCAAGGGCAAAGGCTTCACCAAAATCCGCCTTTTTCCGGGCACGGCTACCAGCTTCAGCCTGAAGGATGTGCAGCTCTGCGCACAACCTGAAGACCTGCTGCGTTAATTTCGGCACAGACATCGCCGCACACTGAACGCCATAAACCTCGCCATACACCTCACGCAACACCATGCAATACAACTACATCGCCAACGCCGCTGTACCCAGTGCCTCGGGTCGCACCATTCCCGTGATTGACCCCTCCTATGGCGAACCGTTTGACGAATTGCAGCGCAGCAACCCTCAGGATATCGACGCCGCTGTGCAAGCTGCCCGCCAGTGTTTTGAGGCCGTATGGCACAAGCTCAGCGGGGCCGAACGGGGTCGCTTG
>JAYVPR010000053.1:0-9803 GCA_043757245.1 Polaromonas sp.
GACGATTTCGCCGCCCAATATCTGGATATTTGGCAAGAAATTGGCGAAAAATAGACCGCTGCGGTCAATTTGCAGCCGACGTCCTTTCTGCCGCCCAGGTTCCTAGATGAATGAAATAAGAAAATACCAATTGGTCGCCATTTGACCAATTGGTATTTATCTGGGTATACTGGTGTATGGTCGTAGTTCCTTACACAAAATTTTACGCTTGCAGTGTGCATCTGTCGGGGAACTTTGCAATGGATGCAAAACTCGTACAACCACTTGTCGCAAACCTTTGCGTCACCACAGTTTCATTGTTGCGAAGTCGTTTGGGCTGCTTAGCCTTTGACGAAATCCCGGAGCGGTTCTCCTCCTCCCTCCCTCCCTTGTTCGCATCGGGGCGCTTCGCAACATTTTTATCTTCAGCGCGCTGATGGCCAACAGCGCGCCACCTCGCATTGCCATTGTTGGCTCCGGCATTTCGGGGCTGGCAGCAGCCCATGCCCTGCAAGGAAAAGCCAGCATTACGCTGTTTGAGGCGGCTGACTATTTCGGCGGTCACACGCACACCGTCAATGTCACTTTGCCTGGTGCCCGAGGCCTGATTACGCACGGTGTTGACACCGGGTTTTTGGTTTTTAATGAGCGCACTTATCCAAACTTGATCCAGCTGTTTGCTGATTTGAAGGTAGAAACGACCAAGTCTGACATGTCGTTTTCTGTGCAGGTGCCCCGCGCAGTCGGCCAGCAATTGGAGTGGAGCGGATCTTCGCTAAACAGCGTGTTTGCCCAGCGCAAAAATCTGGTGAACGCCAAGTTTTTGCGCATGCTCAAAGACATCATGCGTTTTAACAGCGTGACCACCGCGCTGGCTCATGCAAACGCTGAAGCCGCCATGATGCAGCCACTGGGCGACTTTTTGGCTGACCAAAAATTTTCCAATGAATTTCGCGACTGGTATTTTTTGCCCATGATGGGCTGCATCTGGTCATGCCCGACGGATCAAATGCTGCAATTCCCCGTCGCCACCATGATCCGTTTTTGTTACAACCATGGCCTGATTCAAGTCATCAATCGGCCGCAGTGGTGGACGGTCAAGGGCGGCGCCAAACAGTATGTTGAAAAGATCATCGCCAACATTTCTGACAAACGTTTAAACGCACCTGTCAGGCGCATCGCGCGCGATTTGGCGGGCGTGCAGGTCAGCACAGATGCTGGCACCGAGCAGTTTGACAAAGTCGTGCTCGCCACCCATTCCGATCAATCGTTGAGCCTGCTGCAAGCACCAAGTGAGGCGGAGCGGCAAGCCTTGAGCGCCATCCGTTACCAGCCGAACCGCGCCATCCTGCACACTGATACGTCGGTGCTGCCAGAGAAAAAAATCGCCTGGGCTGCTTGGAACTACGAGCGCGCCAAGCAAACGACTCGCGAGTCGAGCCAGGTCTGCCTGCATTACCTGCTCAACATGTTGCAGCCGCTGCCGTTTACACAGAGCGTCGTGGTGTCATTGAATCCGTTGCGCGACATTGCGCGTAAACACATCATGGGTGAATTTGACTACGCGCATCCGGTGTTTGACCTTGCTGCCATTCGTGCGCAAGGCGACATTGCGGCTTTGCAGGGCCAAAACAACACCTATTTTTGCGGCGCCTGGACAGGCTATGGCTTTCATGAAGATGGTTTGAAGTCTGGCCTGAAAGCGGCTGAGCAGTTGCTTCAATCGCGAGAGGTTGCTCGATGACAGCCGTTCCGATGATTGGCTTTGGGCAGGTTCGCCACACGCGCCTAAAACCCGCTAAAAACGCCTTCGCCTATCCGACTTACTTTTTGATGCTGCCAATGCGCGCCATGCAGGCCAGCAGTGTCTCCGCCTTGGCGCACAACCGCAATGGGCTGCTTAGTTTTTTTGACCGCGACCACGGCGATGGCCGTGCTGACGCCGTGAGCTGGATTGACGAGCTGTTGCTGCGTGAGGGCGTTGAAGATGCGCAGGGAGAAATCTGGTTGCACACCTATCCGCGCGTGCTGAGCTACACCTTCAAGCCGGTCAGCTTCTGGTACTGCCACTGCCTCGACGGCACACTGCGCGCCATAGTTGTGGAAGTCAACAACACGTTTGGCGAGCGGCATTGTTACTTGCTCGACAGGCCGCAGTACGGCCACGAATTGCTGGCTGACAAAGTGTTTCACGTCTCGCCGTTTTGCACGCTTGAAGGTAACTATCGCTTTCGCTTCATGCGCAGCGAGCACGATGGCATTGCAAAAACCGTTGCCCGGATTGACTATGACGACGCGACTGGCCCGCTGATTCAAACAAGCGTTAGCGGCGTACTGGAACCTGTCACAAAGGCATCCTTGCGCAAGGCGCTCTGGCGTTACCCGGCCATGACCTTTGGCGTAGTGGCGCGCATTCACTGGCAAGCGCTCAAGTTATGGCTCAAGCGTGTGCCTTTTGTTCCGAAACCCAAGCCCCCAGAAATATTTGTGACGCGATGACCACCAGCAATACCTCCAGTTCAAGCAGCCCATTCTCTTTACCCGAAGGCGCGCCGTCGGCTGCGCGCGCCACGCTCAAGTTATTGCTGCGCCTAAAGCACGGCACTTTGACGGTCAAGTTGCCCGATGGCTCGGTGCAGCGCTTTGGCAGCGGGCAGGCGCCACAAGCCAACTTGCATTTGTTGAACTGGAACGTGTGCAGTGCGGCCCTCAAGTCGGGCGATATTGGTTTTGCCGAAAGCTATATCGCGGGTGACTGGACGACGCCGCATTTGACTGAGCTTTTACAAGTTTTCATCGTCAACCGCAAAGAAGTGGAGGACATGATTTACGGCACCTGGCTGGGTCGCTTCGCTTACCGCATCAAGCATTTGCTCAACCGCAACACCAAAGCCAACAGCCAGAAAAATATCCACGCGCATTACGATCTTGGCAACGCGTTTTACGAGCTTTGGCTGGACGGCACGATGAACTATTCATCCGCCATTTTTGAAACGCCTGAGACATCGATGAAAGACGCGCAGCATGCCAAGGTGCGGCGTGCGCTGCGCATGGCTCAAATCAAGCCGGGTGACAGGGTGTTGGAGATTGGCTGTGGCTGGGGCGCGCTGGCTGAAAAGGTCACCAAAGAATTTGATGCCCATGTGGTTGGTGTGACACTCAGCACAGAGCAACTGGAATGGGCCAACAAGCGCATGCAGCGAGAGGGTGCTGCTGAAAAGGCTGACCTGCGGTTGCAAGACTACCGCGACATAGGCAAGACAACAGCGGACGCACCGTTTGATGCCATCTGCTCGATTGAAATGGTCGAGGCCGTGGGCCGTGAATACTGGCCAGAGTATTTTCAAACTGTTCATCGCCTGCTCAAACCCGGCGGCTATGCATGCATTCAAAGCATTGTGATCGCAGATGAGTTGTTTGAGCGCTATCTCACGTCGACTGACTTTATTCAGCAATACGTTTTCCCGGGCGGCTGCCTGCCATGCCCAAAGGCGTTTCGCGCGCAAGTTGCTGCGGCGGGGTTGGAGCTGGTGGATGAATTTTTTTTTGGCCAGGACTATGCACACACCCTGCAACTGTGGCGCGAGCAGTTTGTAGCGCAAGAGGCGCATGTGCTGCAACTCGGATTCGACCGGCGCTTCATTCGAATTTGGGAATTTTATTTAAGCTACTGCGAAGCGGCGTTTTTAGAGGGCAACACGGATGTAGTTCAGTACACACTGAGGAAGCCCACATGATTGCGCGGCGCGCGCTGGTGAGCAGCTTGCTGCTTGCTGCGTCGGGTCGTTCAGCATGGGCTCAAGCCAACACAAGCCCAGAAGATACCCGGGCTGAACTGGATGCGGTACTGCCGCAGCATCGCCTGATCGGCAAGGGCAGTTTAACGGTCTGGGGATTTCAGGTGTACGACGCCAGGCTGTGGGCGTTGCCGGGTTTCAAGTCCGAGAATTTGCCCAGCCAGCCGTTTGCACTGGAGTTGGCCTACCTGCTTGACTTCGCTAGCCGCGACATTGCCGAGCGCTCGATCACAGAGATGCGCCGCTCGGCAGTCATCAGTGAAGACCAGGCCAAAATCTGGATCAACGAGATGTTGCGCGTGATACCCGATATTAAAAAAGGCGACCGCGTGATGGGAATCTATCGTCCCGGCACAGGCGCGCAGTTGCTGGTCAACGGCAAGAGCTCGGGTGAGATTCGTGATACTGAATTTGCGCGCCTGTTTTTCGGCATCTGGCTGTCTCCCAAAACGTCTGAACCCAAAGTCCGCGCCGCCTTGTTAGCCGGTGCCAACTAGCCATGCTGGCCTTCAGCAAACGCAACGGTCTGGCCTACGGTTTGCTGGGTCTGCCGTTGGCGTTTGTGGCCTTGCCGCTGTATGTGATTTTGCCCAACTACTACGCCAAAGAGTTCGGTGTGCCGTTGGCCATACTGGGTGCGATTTTATTGGGCGCGCGGCTTTTTGATGCGGTCATTGACCCGCTGCTGGGCAGATTGAGCGACCGCCTGTTTGCACGTTCAGCCAACGCGGTGCTTCAGGCTGGCGTGCTGGCGGCTCTAGTTTTAGCCATGGGCTTTTGGCTGCTGTTTTTTCCGCAAGTCACCAAGCCTAATGAGCTGATGGTGTGGGCTACCGTGATGCTGATGGTGACTTACGCGGCCTACAGTTTTTTAAGCGTGTCGCACCAGTCGTGGGGCGCCATGCTGGGCGGCAATGAGGCAGAGCGTAGCCGCATCGTGGCCTGGCGTGAAGCTTTGGGGCTGGTAGGCGTAGTGATGGCATCAGTCACGCCGGTGGCTCTGGGTATGCCTGCCACCACTGTGGTTTTTTTTGTGGCGCTCATCATCGGTTTGCTCGCCTGGTCGCGCGCAGTGCAGCCGGTTGCCAAAAAAGACGTAGCGGTTTCGCCCGGCGCCATATGGTCGCCTTTCCAACATAGCAACTTTAAGCGCTTGCTGCTGGTCTTCATGTTAAACGGCACGGCCAGCGCTGTACCCGCCACACTTGTGCTGTTTTTTATTCAAGACCGATTGCAAGCGCCCAGCAGCATGGAGCCACTGTTTTTGGGCGCTTATTTTTTAACTGCTGCGCTGTCGATTCCGCTGTGGCTGGCGGTTGTCAAACGTATCGGCCTGGCCAAGACCTGGCTGTGCGGCATGGTGCTGAGTATTGCGGTGTTCAGCTGGGCCACGCAAATTGGCAGCGGCCAAACGACTGCTTTTTTAATCATTTGTGCCCTCTCTGGCGTGGCGCTGGGCACGGACCTGGCTTTGCCTGGCGCGCTGCTGGCAGGCGTGATTCAAAGCAATGGCGACTCCGGCAAGGCGGAAGGTGCGTATTTTGGTTGGTGGAACTTTGCCATCAAGCTCAACCTGGCGCTGGCCGCCGGGTTGGCGCTGCCGCTGTTGGGTGTCTTTGGCTATGCGCCTGGCGTGCGCAGCCCTGAGGCTTTGAGCGCGCTGGTGCTGGCCTACTGCGTGCTGCCTTGCGTTTTAAAGTTGGCAGCCAGCGTTGCTTTGTACTTTTTGATCATCCAGCCATCCTCCCAACCCTTTGAGGCTATAGCATGACTTTCTTCAAAACATCTGCTCGTATCGTCATGTGTACTTTAGTCGTCAGCAGCGCTTTATTAGCGGGCTGTGCGGGCCCGCAAATCACTGACTACGCCAATGAGAAACCGCAACTTGACCTGCGCCAGTATTTCTCGGGAACGATTGATGCTTATGGCATCTTCACAGACCGCTCTGGCAAGGTGGTCAAACGCTTCACGGTGGAGATGAAGTGCAGCTGGACAGGCGCGCCAGGCCAGGAGGTTGGCGTGCTGGACGAGTTCTTTACTTATTCTGACGGTACCAAAGACCGCAGAGTGTGGACTTTAAAGCGTGGCACAGACGGCAAATACATCGGCACAGCGGGCGACGTGCTGGGCGAGGCTGCCGGCCAAGAAAAAGGCAATGCCTTCCGCTGGGGCTACACGCTGCTGCTGCCTGTAGACGGCAAAACCATCGAGGTACAGTTCGACGACTGGATGTACCTGATGAACGACAAAGTCATGTTGAACAAAGCCGAGATGCGCAAATTTGGCTTCAAGCTGGGTGAAGTCACCCTGACATTCGTCAAACGCTGAAAAACGCCGATTTTCCTCTTTTTATCTTACTCCCAGCTAATTTTTACTAATAAATAGGCCAGTAGCCCAATAAATACGGGCATAAGCAGCTACTAAATTAATAGTAATTTAAAACCAGCACCATGCCACATAACCTTCCCATCAACGACTGGCGCGGCAAAACCGTGTGGCTGGTCGGCGCCTCCAGCGGTATCGGCCGCGCTACCGCTAAAGCCCTGCATGCACAAGGCGCGAAGGTCATCGTCTCAGCGCGAAGCCTGCCGACGCTTGACCTATTTGCTGCCGAACACCCTGGCGCCACGGTTCTGGCCATGGACGCCACCGACGCCGCATCTGTAGAAGCCGCAGCACAAAGCGTGCTGGCTGCAGGGCCGCTTGATGTGGTGCTGTACTGCGCTGGGTACTACAAGGAAATGCGGGCGACCGAATTTGATCTGGCGGACATGCTGCGCCACAACCAGGTCAACTACGTCGGTGCGCTCTACTTGCTGGCGGCCGTGTTGCCGCACTTTTTGGCACGCAAAGCCGGGCATATCAGCCTGGTCAGCAGCGTGGCGGGCTATCGGGGCTTGCCGCAAAGCCTGGCTTACGGCCCCACCAAGGCAGCGCTGATTAACCTGGCTGAAACACTGCATGTTGACCTGAAAGACAGCCACATCAGCGTCAGCCTGATTTGCCCGGGTTTTGTTGAAACTCCGCTCACTGCGCAAAACAAATTTACCATGCCTGGATTGATCAAACCCGAGCAAGCGGCGCAAGAGATACTGCGCGGCTGGGCCAAGGGCGAATTTGAAATCCACTTCCCCAAGCGCTTCACACGCTTGATGAAGGCGCTGGCGCTGCTGCCGCCGGTGTTGTACTTTCCGTTGATTCGCAAGTTCACCGGTTTGTGACAAGCCGCTGCATGCCCGGATTAGGCTCCTAGGCGTGCGACAGGCTCCTTAAGTCCTGTCTCTACGCGCTTTGAGCGCACCCAATCAATAACTTCAATCACCCTCGCATTCTCTTGGTGCAAAAAAGCGTCTGCTTTGGTGCGTTTGTGCCAACAGCGCTGGCATGAGCTTTGCTGTTACGAGCGTGATCAATTCTGATTGCTTTTAACTTTTGGAGAAAATTCGATGGATCGTCGCGACACACTGAAATCATTGAGCGCCGCCGCAGCTATTGCCATGACGGGCGCGTCTGGCCGGGCTTTTGCACAAGCTGGCAGCAGCATTAAGGTGGGCATTTTGCACAGCCTTTCAGGCACCATGGCTATTTCTGAGACGGTGCTCAAAGACACGGTAATGATGGCCATCGACGAGATCAATGCGAAAGGCGGCGTGATGGGCAAAAAGCTTGAAGCCGTGGTGGTGGACCCAGCCTCTAACTGGCCTTTGTTTGCTGAAAAAACCAAGCAACTGCTAACGCAAGACAAGGTGGCGGTCATTTTCGGCTGCTGGACTTCCGTGTCGCGCAAGTCGGTGCTACCGGTGGTCGAAGAGCTCAATGGCTTGCTGTTCTACCCTGTGCAGTACGAAGGTGAAGAGCTTTCTAAAAACGTGTTCTACACGGGTGCAGCGCCGAATCAGCAGGCTATTCCTGCGGTTGATTATTTGATGAGTAAAGACGGTGGCGGCGCCAAGCGCTGGGTCTTGCTGGGCACTGATTACGTGTACCCCCGCACCACCAATAAAATTTTGCGCGCCTACCTCAAGTCCAAAGGCGTGGCCGACAAAGACATCGACGAAAAGTACACCCCGTTTGGCCATTCTGATTACCAAACCATCGTGGCTGACGTCAAAAAGTTTGCGACAGGCGGCAAGACGGCAGTGGTGTCCACCATCAACGGTGACTCCAACGTGCCTTTTTACAAAGAGCTGGGCAATGCTGGCCTGAAAGCCAAAGATGTGCCTGTGGTGGCTTTTTCGGTGGGCGAAGAAGAACTGCGCGGTGTAGACACCAAGCCACTGGTCGGCCACCTCGCTGCCTGGAATTATTTCCAGTCCATCAAGAACCCGACCAACGACGAGTTCATCAAAAAGTGGAGCGCCTACGCCAAGGCCAAGGGCATTGCAGGCCACAAAGACAAGCCGTTGACAAATGATCCGATGGAGGCGACTTACATCGGCATCAACATGTGGAAGCAGGCTGTAGAAAAAGCCAAGTCAGTAGACGTTGACAAGGTCATCGCTGCGATGGCGGGTCAGACCTTCAAGGCACCGTCAGGCATTACCAGCAAGATGGACGAAAAAAATCACCACTTGCACAAGAGTGTGTTTATTGGCGAGATCAAAGCTGACGGCCAGTTCAATGTGGTGTGGAAGACGCCTGGCCCTGTCAAGGCCAAGCCATGGTCACCGTACATTGAAGGCAACGACAAGAAACCTGACGAGCCCGCCAAGAAGGCCTGATCGCTATTGGCGATTTTGTTCTGCGCCCCATTGAGTCCTAGCGCATGAAAGGCAGCCTCGGCTGCCTTTCATATTTTTGAGATTTTTTGTCTGCGTATGCCCTTGCAACTACACAGTGGCGTAGCGGTTGATGGCATGCTCACATGACTGGTTTTTCATGATTCAAAAAATACTTTATGCAACATGGCTGTGCCTGGCCTTGCTTCAGTCAATGCCAACGGCGGCACTGACGCTGCAAGAAGCCCAGGGCATGGCAGTTGGCGATTCTGATGCTCGCATCCAGGCGCTGAACAAAGCCATCATTCAGGCCGACGATAAAACGGCAAAGTTTATTCAGGCGCTGGCTGATGACGCTGTTAAAACTGCTGGCGACAAAGTTTTTGTTGTGCGTGACGGCAAAGCTATCGATCCCATCTCGGGCCAGGCGGTGACTTTGCCGGATGCTGCTGAAGACGTGATCAGCAACAACCGCATGCGCAGCGAGCTCGATGGCGCGCAAGCCGTGCTCAAATTGTTTTCAAAAGATGACAAGCTGCGCGGGCAAGCCATTGCGTCTTTGCTCAAAGACCCGGACGAGTCCAAACTTGCACTGCTTGACAAGGCGCTGGCCCTTGAAGCCAGACCCGATTTAAAAGTTATGTTGGGTCTGGCACGCGCCGCCGCACTGTTGGGCAGCCCTGACAAAGCCACGCGCCTGGAAGCGGCCAGGGCACTGGCCGAAAGCAAAGACCCCGCCACGCAGTTGCTGCTCAATGACCGCGTCAAGCTGGAGCCGGACGCTGACGTCAAAGCCCAACTGCAAGCTTCGCTGGCCAAAATCAAGTCATCCCTGGGCTTGGGTGAAACGCTGGGTGTTGTGTTCACCGGCATCAGCTTGGGATCCATCTTGCTGCTGGCTGCACTTGGCCTGGCCATCACCTATGGCCTCATGGGCGTGATCAACATGGCACATGGCGAGTTGATCATGATCGGCGCGTACGCAACCTACCTGGTGCAAAGCCTGTTTCGCAGCTATGCACCTGGCGCGTTTGACTGGTATTTGATAGCGGCGATTCCCGTGGCTTTTATGGCGTCAGCCTTGGTGGGCGCGGCTATGGAACGCAGCGTGATTCGTTTTTTGTATGGTCGCCCGCTTGAAATGCTGCTGGCCACCTGGGGCATCAGTTTGATTTTGATGCAGTCGGTGCGCACTGTGTTTGGCGCGCAAAACGTCGGCGTTGAAAACCCGTCATGGATGAGTGGCAGCTTTGCGCTGCTGCCGAATTTGTCATTGCCCTACAACCGCTTGATGATTGTGGTGTTTGCC
>JAYVPR010000054.1:0-9789 GCA_043757245.1 Polaromonas sp.
CCTGCAAATCCGGCAAAAACTATCCTCGCCGGGGTCGAATTTCGCTTCGATGCCGATAGTCCGACAGGCTCCTAGTGAAAATCGGCGTATTCGAATATCGATCCGCGTCTTGGTAGCACGATCACGAAGTGAGCCGAACCACTGTGCATAAGCGGCGGTTTGACGAATTTCGATCATAGCCAATCGCATCTCATGGGATACCAAGTTTGGTAGCTTCGAAAGTTATTGAACCTAAATACCCTGCTGATTCACCCTTTTACTCAGCGCCTCTGCACTCTCTTTCCGCTCGCTATACCGATCCGTCAACCAGCCAGACGCACCCCGCGTGAGCAAAGTGAACTTGACCAGCTCTTCCATCACATCGACCAGGCGGTCGTAATAGGCTGATGGCTTCATGCGCCCCGCTTCATCGAACTCTAAAAACGCTTTGGCGACTGACGACTGGTTGGGGATGGTGAGCATTCGCATCCAGCGGCCCAGCACCCGCATTTGATTGACGGCGTTGAATGATTGCGAGCCGCCGCTGACTTGCATCAGCGCCAGGGTTTTGCCCTGCGTTGGCCGCACGGCTCCCAGGGCCAGCGGTATCCAGTCAATTTGGGATTTCATGATGCCGGTCATGGCGCCGTGGCGTTCGGGCGATGTCCAGACCATCCCTTCAGCCCATCCAGCCAGCGCGCGCAGCTCGGCTACTTTGGGATGTGATTCGGGCGCGTCGTCTGGCAGGGGCAGCCCGCTGGGGTTGAAGGTTTTGGTTTCGCAACCCATCGCCTCAAGCAACCGCGTGGCTTCTTCACTGACCAGGCGACTGTATGAGCGCTCGCGCACCGAGCCGTAGAGCAGCAGGATACGCGGTGGGTGGCTGCTGGGCTTGCCTGTTTCAGTCAGTTTGGGGACGGCGAAAAGCTTTTGATCAAGATTTGGCAAATGTGAAAGGGGCATAAAAATTTTGATCTGGGGTGTCACGTGGCTTGTTTTAATTCAATATTTCGATTATATTTGAATTATGAAAGCAATTAATCAGACCCAACTGATGGACGAGACAACTGCTGTAAAAGCACTGGCCGCCCTCGCTCAAGCGCACCGGCTGCGAGCCTTCAGGGCGCTGGTCGCCGCTGGGCCTGACGGGCTGACGCCGGGGGTAATGGCTGAGCAACTGGGCGTGGCGCCCAGTGCGCTGTCGTTTCATTTGAAAGAGTTGTCGCATTCAGGGCTGGTGAGCGCCGAGGCGCGTGGCCGCAACCTGATTTACCGCGCCAACTTTGACCACATGACCGCCCTGCTGGGCTACCTGACGGCGCACTGCTGCCAGGGTCAGGCGTGTGAGGCCAGCACTCTGGCGGAATGCCTAGATTGTTAACTCAATATACCTTTTCAGGTTTTAAAAAAGCCTCTATCCCCATAAATACCTCATCTATCAGCTCCTAAATTCATAGTAAATTAAATCATTCAAGGAATCCATAATGTCTACCCAACCCATTAACGTGCTATTTTTATGCACCCACAACTCTGCCCGCAGCATATTGGCCGAGGCGCTGCTTAACCACCTCGCTGAACTGAATGGGGGCCGCTTCAAAGCCTACTCAGCCGGCAGCAGCCCGCGTGACAACCAGCAGCCCAACCCGATTGGTATTGACGTTTTAAAAGCCGCAGGCATTGCCACCGACGGCCTGCACAGCAAAAGCTGGGATGTGTTTGCCTTGCCTGATTCACCCCACATGGATTTGGTCATCACCGTCTGCGACAACGCTGCTGGTGAGGCCTGCCCGTACTGGCCAGGCCAGCCCGCCACCGCGCATTGGGGCTATCCTGACCCATCAGCAGTAGATGGTGATGTTGATGGTGGGGGGGGCGACGATGCGTACAAACGTGAAGCCTTCAAGCAAACGCTGCACGCACTGCGCCACAGGCTGGAGCTCTTGATCAACCTGCCCGCCGCCAGTGTTGACCGTTTGATACTGGAAACGACCGTCCGCAATCTTGCCAAGTCATGAGCCAGCGGCCCTTAAAGAACCAGCTATTCGCGGAATTTTTCGGCACCGCCGCCCTGCTCTGCGCCGTGATTGGCTCGGGCATCATGGCAGTCAATTTAAGTGGCGGCAACAACGGCTTAGCGCTGCTAGCCAACACGCTGGCCACCGTCTTTACGTTGTATGTGCTGATTGAGCTGCTCGGGCCCGTCAGCGGCGCACACTTCAATCCATTGGTCACGTTGGTGGTGTTTTTTAGCACATCAAATACGGCCATAACCCAACAAAATAGGGCGCTAGCAGCTATTTTATTTATAGCATTTCAACTTGCTGGCGCAGTGGCTGGCGCATGGCTGGCCAACGCCATGTTTGACTTGAGCGTCTTGCAGTTCAGCAGCAAGGTACGTGGCGGCTGGGGCCAGTGGCTGGGTGAGGCTGTCGCCACAGCCGGGTTGATTCTGGTGGTGATGCGCGCCCCAGCGGGCAAGGCCGCTGGCTTGGTGGCCTGCTATATCGGTGCGGCGTACTGGTTTACGTCGAGCACATCATTCGCCAACCCGGCAGCGGTGATGGGACGGATGTTGTCAGACAGTTTTGCGGGCATTGCACCTGGCAGTGCGCTGGGCTTTGTGACGGCACAAATTGTGGGGGCGTCCATGGGCGTCATGCTTGATCATTCGCTCGGCAAGAACGATAGCCCTACAAGCTAAAACCGAGCTCCCGCCGACAGCCGCAACATGTCCTGCGTGCTGAAGTTGACCAGCGGGTCATACGCCACTCGCACAAAAAAGCTCGGCCAGTCGTAGCCGACTGCCAGGCCTATGCGTTGAATGGGCGCACCGGCTACCAAACCTTTTTTACTCAGCAGATCAAGCGTCAGGCGGCTGCCACCATGGATCGGCGCACGGTAAGTCAGATGTATGTTCTGCTGGTCTGGATTCAGGCGGTTGTCACGTACCAGTTGCAGCGTGAGCGACTGTCGCTCGTTCCAGCGGTAGCCGCCCGCCAAGGTATACGCGTCGTTGGGGTCAAAGTTAAGGTTGGCGTAAGGCCGCAGATTGGTTCGCCCCAAACCTGCACCTGCAAACCAGGTGCTGCCGGTTTCAAGGTAAGCACTGCCGCCGACGAAACCGCCCGAGGCGATTTGCAGCGATGGCGTAAAGCGCAAGGTATCAAATTTAAAGGTGTTGTCCCAGCCTGCCCGGTATTGTTTGACAGCTTGCACTGGCGAACGGTACAGGCCTATCCATGCATTGCCTGAACCTATAAGACCACCGCTGGCACGCAGATTGATATCAAGGCCGGGGCCAGAAGGCAAGTCGCCACCTGAAAGCTGGTACACGCCAGAGGTTAGCTTGTAGCTGACGGCTTCAGCATCAGCAGCGTAGACAGAAGTCGTCAGTGCTGCCATTACCGCTGCATATAAATATTTTGAAGTCTTGCTTGTCATGGTTATTCCTTTGCGGTCAGCCACTTTTGTAAAAACAGCGCATGGCCCAGCGCCGGGTCAAGTTGGTAACCCGCAAAGCCGATGCGTTCGTAGAGTTTAGTGGCGCTTGAGTTGCCGCTCAGCACTTCCAGCGTCAGTTTGCACGCACCGCGCTGAATGGCGATTTGCTCGGCCAGTGCCAGCATCTGCTCGCCCACACGCTGGCCGCGATGGCTGCTTAAAACCACCACATCATGCACATTGACCAGCGGCTTGCAGGCAAAGGTTGAAAAGCCTTCAATGCAGTTGACCAGCCCGACGGGCGCGTCACCATCAAAGGCCAACACGCTGAAGGCTTGCGGCCGTTTGGCCAGTTCTTGCACCAGGTTCTGTTTTGCAAACTCAGTAAGCGGTGTGCCGCCGCCTGCCGGGTCTTGCGCATAGGCATCGAGCAGTTGCACGATGGCTAGGGCGTGAAGGGTATTGCTGTAGTTGGCTTGCAATATTCGCATGGGTTCACGCATCGTGACTTGGGGTTGGTCAGTATGCTTCCATGATAATTGCATCCGTTCACAACAAAATCGGAAAAGAGACATGACCCCATCAAAAACATCAGCCGGCCGCCGAAGCCTGCTGGCCGCTGCCGCAGCGACCTTGTTGACCACCGCCCTACCCGCTGCATTGGCCCAAAGCAAAGTACTGCTGCGTATATCGACCCCGGCAGTACCCGACGACTGGCACGCCAAAATGTGGACGGTTTTTAAAGCCACGCTTGAGAAAAGCGCGCCAGGTGAATTTGATGTGCAGATCAACCTGAACGCGTCGCTTTTCAAGCAAGGCGCAGAGCCTGCCGCCATGGCGCGTGGCAACCTGGAACTCACCACCGTTTCAGCCTTTGACATTGCCAAGTTGGTACCGGAGTTTTCAGTGTTTACAGCGGGCTACATCGTACGTGACCCGGCGCACCAGCAAAAAATATTCAACGGTCCGATTGGCACCGAGCTGTTTAAAACCGTGGCAGAGAAAATGGACATCACGCCGCTGGCTACCGCCTACCTGGGAACGCGCCAGGTTAATTTGCGGGAGCTGCGCAATGTCAGAACTCCTGCTGATTTAAAAGGCGTGAAACTGCGCATGCCGGGCAGCAAGGAATGGCTGTTCTTGGGTGAGGCCTTGGGTGTAACGCCCACGCCGTTGGCCTTTGGCGAGGTGTACCTGGGCCTGAAAACCGGCACGATTGACGGGCAGGACAACCCGCTACCCACGGTGCGCGCAGCCAAGTTTTATGAAGTGACCAAACAAATTGTGCTGACCAGCCATTTGGTTGATAGCCTGTTCATCGCTATTTCCAACAAAGCCATGATCAGCATGACGACGGCGCAGCGCCAAAAAGTAAAAGCTGCTGCCGATGCGGCCGCTGCTTACAACAATGACAACCGCATCAAAGAAGAAGCTCAATTAGTCGACTTCTTCAAGCAGCAAGGCCTGCAAGTGACCGCACCGGATGTGGAAGCCTTTCGTAAAGCTGTGCAAACCGCGTACCTGAATTCAGACTACGCCAAGGTCTGGCTCAAGGGTTTGCTCGAGCGCATCAATGCGACGATATAGTGCGACGATTTAGTGCGCCTAAATAATGCAAAAAAATAAAGCGCCATGAATCGGCTCAAATCTGCCGCCAACGTGATGGGCGGTGGTTTGTTTTTAACGCTGTTCATCGTGTTTGTGATTCAGGTCACGGCACGCTTTGGCTTTAACAAACCGCTGGCCTGGACGGATGAGTTGGCGGTTATCTTGTATGTGTGGATCATCTTGTGGGCAGCTGCCTTTGTGGTTCCCGAGCGCGAACATGTGGCGTTTGACCTGCTATGGAACAGCGCTGGCCACCGCACACGCCAGGCGATGCAGATTGTTGGCAACGCGCTGGTTGGCGGCCTGGCACTGTGCGGTATTCCCGCCACCTGGGACTATGTGTACTTCATGAAGCGTGAAGGCACGCCCGTGCTCGGTTTGCCTTTCATGTGGGTGTTTTTACCGTTCGTTTTTTTGCTGGTGGCACTGGTGGCTCGCTCGGCACTGGCGATTTGGCGCGCTGCAAAAGGCGAAGGACTGGAAGTAGAGCTGAGACTATGAGCACGGCACTGTTGGTACTGGTTTTGGTTTTGGTCGTTGCCATGCTGCTGCGCATGCCGATTGGCTTTTCAATGATTGCATCTGGCATTGCCTACCTGCTGGTCAAGCGGCAAGACGTAGGCCTGGTGGCCGAACAAATTGGCAATGGCCTGTACAACAGCTATGTGCTGCTGGCGGTGCCGCTGTTTGTGTTTGCGGCCAACATCATGAATGCAGGTACGGTTAGCGAGCGTATTTTTGACTTTTGCCGCATCCTGGTGGGGCGCATGCGCGGCGGGCTGGCGCAGGTGGATATTTTGGTCAGTGTGATTTTTTCAGGCATGAGTGGCAGCGCGATTGCCGATGCCGCCGGGCCAGGTTTGGTCACCATCAAACAGATGCTGAAAAAGCCTGAATACACGCGCGGCTTTGCCGGTGCGGTGGTGGTAGCCAGTGCCACTCTGGGGCCGATCATTCCACCGTCGATACCGATGGTCATCTACGCCATGGTGTCGGGTGCATCCGTGGGGGCGCTTTTTTTGGGTGGCGTGGTGCCGGGCTTTTTGATGGCGTTTTTGATGATGGTCGTCGTCCATTTCATTGCGGTGAAGCGCAACATGCCGCGCGAAGACGCTATCCCGCTGCGCGACTGGCCGGCCATCATTTACCGGGGCGCGTTGCCGCTGTCGATGCCGATTGTGCTGCTGGGCGGTATTTATTCAGGCGCCTTTACACCAACTGAAGCGGCAGCTGTGGCGGCATTGCATGCGTTGGTATTGGCAGGCGTGGTGTACCGTGCCTTGAACTGGCGCAGTTTTTGGGGCGTGGTGATGGAGTCCACACGCGGTAGCGCGGTGATTACATTGATATTGGCGGGCTCGTTCATTTTGAACTACGCCTTCACCGCTGAAGGCGTGCCCCAGGCCATGGCGCAGTGGGTTGACAGCATGCAGCTGAGCCAAATCAAGTTTTTACTGCTGGTCAACCTGATGTTTTTGGTGTTGGGCTGCTTTTTGGATGTGTCAGTGCTGCTGCTGGTGTTTGTGCCCATGCTGTTGCCCGCGGCCAAACTGCTGGGCGTTGACCTGGTGCATTTTGGTGTGCTGGTGGTGTTGAACATGATGATTGGCCTGATACACCCGCCATTTGGCATGCTGCTGTTTGTGACCAAGGCGCTGACCGGCATACCGATTGGCGAGATGATGCGCGAAGGCTGGCCGTTTCTGCTGATGCTGCTGGCCTTGCTGCTGGCCATGACGTTGTTCCCGCAAATCGTGCTGTGGTTGCCGCAAACCATGGGCTACGGCGCAAAGTGATTCTGAACGATTTATTTCGTCGGGTTTATTGCGTCGGAATTTTGGCTTTGGCAATCACGTCAGACCAGCGATTGATCTCGGCGGCCAACAGCTCGCCCAGCTGTGCCGGGGTGCTTGGGCTGGCCTCGATGTTGAGGTCGAGAAGGCTCTTTTTAACGTCGGGTGAATTAAGCGCGGCCAGCACTTCTTTGTTCAAACGGGCAATGACGTCTTTGGGCGTTTTGGCGGGTGCAGCCAATGCGTTCCACGAGGCAGCGTTAAAGTCAGCCAAGCCGCTTTGAGCTGCTGTGGGCACGTCTTTCAGGGCGACTGAGCGCTTGGTGCCCATCACGGCAAGTGCGCGAAGCGCGTTGGCGCTGATCTGCGGCAGCATGGGGCTGAGGATTTCAACGGCGGCATCAATCTGGCCACCACGCAAGGCCGTGATGACGGCCGGCGTACCGTTGAAAGGCACTACCTGCACGTCAATTTTGGCACTGCTTTTTAAAAGCTCAGCCGCCAGGTTTTGCGTGCTGCCGACATTGATGGTCCCAATGTTGAGCTTGCCGGGGCTGGCTTTGGCAAAAGTCAGAAGATCAGCCAGCGTTTTGTAAGGCGAGTTTTGCGGCACCACGATAGCTATGTCAAAAAAGCCGAGCGTTGATACAGGCGCAAAGTCTTTGAGGGTGTCAAACGGCAAGCTTTTAAAAAGCCCCGCGCTGACTGCGGTGCCGTTAGACATCAGCAGCAGCGTGTGACCGTCGGCTTCGGCTTTGGCAACCGTGTCGCCCGCAACCACGCCGCCGGCGCCTGGCTTGTTTTCAATCACGACAGCCTGACCCATGTTCTCGGCCATTTTTTTGGCGACGACACGCACTGTCAGATCAGCCACACCACCTGCGCCGAAGGGCACGACGATTTTGATGGCGCGGTTTGACAGGGGCTGGGCCTGCGCTGATACAGAGCCAAACACGGCACCAAACACGGCACATGCAGTGACCGCAAGACTCAGGATTTTTTGTTTCATCATGCGACTAGACACCAGCCGCAATTTGCCGAAGCGCCTGCTCAAACACTTCAACCGGCTGGCCGCCGGAAATCAAATGCCTGTCATTGATGATGACCGCCGGCACCGAACGAATACCCTGCCCGGTATAAAACTGCTCTTGTGCGCGTACCTCAGCGGCGTACTGGTTAGAGCTTAAAACCGCTTTGGCCTGCGCCACGTCAAGACCCACTTCACCTGCTACACGCACCAGCACAGCGTGAGACCCAGGGCTTTGGCCATCGGTGAAGTAAGCCGCAAACAGCGCCTCTTTCAGGGCTTTTTGTTTGGCAAGGCTCACTGTTTCAGCCCAATGCAACAAGCGGTGTGCGTCAAAGGTGTTGTAAATACGGCTGCGTCCGCCGCCTGCGTCGGTGGCCATCGCAAACCTGAAGCCCAGCTCCGCCCCGCGTGCGCGAATATTCTCGCGGTTGGCATCGGCCTGTGCAGCGCTGATGCCGTACTTTTGCGTGATGTGTTCGGTGATCTCCTGGCCCTCGGCGCCCATCTGCGGGTTCAGCTCAAAGGGTTGAAAGTGAATCTCGGCAGTGATATCAACAAGAGGGTCCGCTTTGGTATTGGCCAGCGCCTGGTCAAGCGCCCTCAGCCCTATCACGCACCAGGGGCAGGAAACGTCAGAAACAAAATCGATTTTTAAAACGGTGGTCATGGCACAACTTGTATGTAGCTAAAAAAGCTATTTTCAAGCACTTTTGCCATGACCTCAGTTTTTGCTTTTACAAGCCGATCACACCGCCATCATTTTTGGTAATGACGATGGTGGCCGAACGCGGCCTAGCCGATGCGCCGCCCGGGCCATAAGCCACGACGCCAGAGCCCAAACCCATCCCATTACCGGGCCAGTTACTCTCAAAGATTTTGGACGTGAATTGTGCATTGGTGGTGTTTTCACCCGGGTGCTGAATGTTGATGAACAATGCCTTACCGTCTGGTGACTCGGTCAGACCAGTCACTTCAGCGCCGACCGGAGCGGTCAGAAATCTCTTGAAGGTCACGTCCGTCATTTTGCGGCCCATGAAGGTATTGACAGATTTGTCTTCAGTCACTGCCCGGTTAGGGCTGCCGTCAGCCTTGTTGACAACAGTCATTGGGCCGCCATCGCCGTGCTTGCCCGGCACTGCCGCCAGCAACATGCAGGTGCTCTGGTCGGTGTAGGTGTTGTCGTCGGTTTGAATCCATAAAATGCCGCTAGAAGGCGCAAACCAGCAACCGTCAGGCTTGGACAAATCGTTCAATGGGCTCAGACCCGACAGGTTGACGTTTTTTTGCCAGTTCACGTTGTCAATGCCTGCATCAGCTACAGCTTGCGCACCGAACAAAAAGATATCCCACTTGAACGCTGTCGCTCCTGCAGTGTCACCGTCTTCACGAATGCGGACGATGTGGCCATTCACGTTGCCGCGCTGCGCGGGTATGGGAGATGCGTTTTGCGATGAAACACCTTTGCTATCCAGCCAGTAGCGCGGGTTGGCAGCGTCCAATTCTGGATTGGTGAAGTTGTTGCCCGCAGTGGTCGTGGTGTTACCACGATCCGGATTTTCGGTCATGGTGATATAGATTTCGCCGTTTTTCGGGTTCACGGCCGTCCACTCGGGCCGATCCATACGGGTGGCTTTGGCCGCATCAGCTGCAAGCCGTGTATTGACACAAATATCTGCCTGATTTTCAAACTTGTAACCTGCCGGGTTCAACGGGCTAGCGGGCACGCCTGCTGCTACATCAGGGTTACGCACGTCCAGCTTGACCCAATTGCCAGTACCGTTGGCATTAAAGCGCGCGGCGTAAATCGTACCTTCGTCCATATATTCAGCACCGACGTTCAAGCGGTCTCCCCGGTTGGCGTCGCTGGCGACCCAAAGCTTTTTCGACACGAATTTATAGACGTACTCGCCGCGTGAATCGCAGCCGGTGTAAAACGCC
>JAYVPR010000055.1:0-2645 GCA_043757245.1 Polaromonas sp.
GCACCTTTGGTGAAGTCTTCAACATACTTTTCATTCACGCGAGCGGCGCGCTCAAGCAAGCGGCTGTGCAGATAAAACACGTCGCCAGGATAAGCTTCACGACCTGGTGGGCGACGCAAAAGCAACGACACCTGACGGTAAGCCACGGCCTGCTTTGACAAGTCGTCATACACAATCAGCGCGTCTTCACCACGATCGCGGAAGTATTCGCCCATGGTGCAGCCCGAATAGGCGCTCACATATTGCATGGCGGCTGACTCAGAAGCAGAAGCGGCTACCACGATGGTGTACGCCATCGCGCCAGCCTGCTCAAGCGAGCGCACCACGTTTTTAATGGACGATGCCTTTTGACCAATCGCCACGTAAACGCATTTCACACCGTTGCCGCGCTGGTTGATGATGGCGTCAATCGCAACAGCGGTTTTACCGGTCTGGCGGTCGCCAATAATCAGCTCGCGCTGACCACGGCCCACAGGCACCATGGAGTCGATGGACTTCAAGCCGGTTTGCAAAGGCTGGTCAACTGATTTACGGGCGATCACGCCCGGTGCGACTTTTTCAATCACGTCGGTCATCTTGGCATTGACCGGGCCTTTGCCGTCAATCGGCTGGCCCAGTGCATTGACCACGCGGCCTAGCAACTCAGGGCCGACTGGCACTTCAAGAATACGGCCTGTGCATTTGACAATGTCACCTTCTGCCAGGTGCTCATATTCACCCAAAATCACGGAGCCGACCGAATCACGCTCCAGGTTCAGCGCCAATCCATAAGTTGGTGTGCCGTCGGCAGTCGCAGGGAATTCGAGCATCTCGCCCTGCATCACATCGCTCAGGCCGTGGATACGCACGATACCGTCAGTCACCGAAACAATGGTGCCCTGGTTACGGATGTCGCTGGATGCGCTCAGGCCTTCAATACGGCTCTTGATCAGTTCAGAGATTTCTGCTGGATTGAGTTGCATGGCTCTTTCCTTCTTTCTTTGGTTTAAGGGCTGTTCTCTTTTGGCAACAAATAGCTTAAGAGACCAGCGCTACTTTCATTTGCTCTAAACGGGCTTTGACCGAGGTGTCCAACACCTCGTCACCCACCACGACACGTACGCCGCCTATCAGGTCGCTTTGCAGCTCGACTGTCAGATTGAGTTTTTTGCCAAAACGCTTTTCCAGCGTTGCCGACAAATCAGCCAGCGCATCAGCATCAAGCGCAAATGCGCTGTAAACCGTTGCGTCAGACGAACCGCTTTGTGCATTTTTCAATGCGCGAAACTGATCGGCGATTTCTGGCAAAACACCCAGACGCCCGTTGTCGATGACGGCGCGCAAAAAGTTTTCAGCGGCTGCTGGCAACTTGTTTTTGCAAACACCGGCAACCACATCAAATACTTGCTTCGACGTCACGCTGGGATTGCCAGCGTACTGTTGCAACTGTGCGTTAGATGAAATTGCAGCCAGCTCGTCAAGCCAGGTGGCGGCGCCGCCCAGGTCAGCAGTCGATGCCTTGAACAACGCTTCGGCGTAAGGACGTGCAATGGTGGCTAATTCGGCCATGTTTGTACTCTTGCCTTTGAAATCAAAGTTCAGTTTTCAGGCGACCAAGCAAGTCAGCATGCACAGAGGCATTGACTTCCTTGCGCAAGATCTGCTCAGCACCCTTGACAGCCAGCACAGCGACCTGCTCGCGCAGCGTCTCACGGGCTTTGACGGTTTGCTGCTCAGCCTCAACCTTGGCAGCAGCAATGATTTTGCCGCCCTCCTCGGTTGCCTTGGCTTTGGCTTCTTCAATCATGGCTTGCGCGCGACGTTCGGCCTCAGCCAAACGCACGGCAGACTCGCCTTTCGACTTGGCCAGCTCTTCTTCAACACGCTTGTTCGCGTTGGAGAGTTCAGCTTTGGCTTTGTCAGCGGCGGCCAGGCCTGCGGCGATTTTGCTCGCGCGTTCGTCCAGCGCGGCTGCAATTGGTGGCCACACGAACTTCATCGTGAACAGCACCAATATCGCAAACACGATGAGCTGCGCAAAAAATGTGGAGTTGATACTCACAGCAGCACCTTTGGTAGTTGAAGTTTTAAAAAGCGTGATTACTTCAGCATTACTTCAGAACGAAGGGGTTGGCGAATGCAAACAACATGGCAATACCCACGCCGATCAGGAAAGCCGCGTCGATCAGACCAGCCAACAAGAACATTTTGGTTTGCAGTTCGTTCATCAACTCTGGCTGGCGGGCAGCTGCTTCGAGGTATTTGCTACCCATGATGCCGATGCCGATACATGCGCCGACAGCGCCCAGACCAATGATCAGGCCAGCGGCCAATGCGACAAAACCGAGTACGTGTTCCATTTAATGCTCCTACTAATTAACTAACAAAAAGAAAAAGAAAACCAAAACCAAAAACAGGGGAGGTGATTCCAGAGAATCAATGGTGATCGTGAGCCTGGCCCACATACACCAATGTCAACATCATGAAAATAAATGCCTGTAACGCAACAATCAGGATGTGGAAGATAGCCCATCCAGTACCGGCCAATACATGGCCAATGAACAAAAACACACCGGTAGCAGAGGCAAAGCCGACCGCACCCATCAGGGCAATCAGCATGAATAAAAGCTCGCCTGCATACATGTTGCCAAATAGCCGCAGGCCGT
>JAYVPR010000056.1:0-2635 GCA_043757245.1 Polaromonas sp.
CCAAGCCATCGGTACCGGGATGGGTACGTTGATGCCCACCATACCGACCTGAATGCGGCGGCTGAATTCGCGCGCCACATGGCCGTCACGCGTGAAGCAGCTCACGCCGTTGCCAAACTCGTGGTTATTGATCAAAGTCACGGCTTCGGCAAAGTCTTTCACGCGCACACAGCCGAGCACCGGGCCAAAAATTTCTTCCTTGTAAATGCGCATGTCAGGTGTGACGTGGTCAAAAAGTGTGCCGCCCATCCAAAAACCATTGCTGCAGCCTTCGCCGGCATCCGCACCCGTGAATTTGCGACCATCCACCAGCAGTTTGGCGCCTTCTGCCACGCCGATGTCGATGTAGCCCGTGATACGTTTGTGCGCAATCGACGTGACGATGGGGCCCATCTCGGCATCAAGGTTGGTGCCGTTCTTGATGACCAGCGTTTTAGCGCGCGCGGCCAGCATGGGGATGAGTTTGTCAGCCACATCACCGACCAGCACCGCCACTGAAATCGCCATGCAACGCTCGCCCGCCGAGCCGTAGCCTGCACCAATCAGCGCGTCCACAGCTTGCTCCAGATCGGCATCAGGCATCACAACCATGTGGTTTTTAGCACCTCCCAAAGCCTGTACGCGTTTGCCGTGGTGTGCGCCGGTTTCGTAAATATAGTTGGCGATGGGCGTCGAGCCAACGAACGACACAGCCTTCACATCAGAGTGCACCAGCAGCGCATCAACAGCTTCTTTGTCGCCTTGCATGACGTTAAAAACGCCGTCAGGCAGGCCCGCCTGCTTGAGCAGCTCAGCCATGAAGATACTCGCGCTCGGGTCAATCGGGCTGGGCTTCAAGATAAAGCAATTGCCCGCAGCAATCGCTACTGGGAACATCCACATCGGCACCATCACCGGAAAGTTAAACGGCGTGATGCCTGCCACCACGCCCAGTGGCTGGCGCAGCGTCCAGTTGTCAATGCCAGTACTCACCTGGTCGGTAAAGTCGCCTTTGAGCAACTGCGGCATGCCGCAGGCAAACTCAACAATGTCAATGCCGCGCGAGACCTCGCCCTGCGCATCGGTAAACACCTTGCCGTGCTCGGCAGTGATCATGTGGGCCAGCTTGTCTTTATGGATGTTGAGCAGCTCTAAAAACTTGAACATCACCCGCGCGCGGCGAATCGGTGGTGTGTCAGCCCACGCTGGAAATGCCGCTTGGGCAGCCGCTACAGCCACATTTACATCCGCCGCGCTGGCCAGCAGTACCTGGCTTGAAACCGCACCGGTTGCCGGGTTGAATACGTCCTGATTTCGGCTAGCGGTGGGCGCAATGACGCGCCCGTTGATGTAATGGCCAATGGTGTTAACTGACATGGGAGTCCTTGATGTGTAGCGGTGTTCCAGTCTAAGTTTGCATTGATGACTTGATAAGCCCCTCTTTATTGATTACATTGTTCATTAATTTGAACAATGAGCGCCAAAACATAAAGCCCTATGTCTACCGACCAACTTTCCCCACTCGTGGCCGACTTGCACTTGCTCACGGTGCTGGCCGCCACCAAAAGCTTTACTGAAACCGCGCGTCGCCTGGGCACATCGAAGGCTTCGGTCAGCATGCGCATCAGTGAGCTGGAGCGCACGGCCGGGGTGTTGCTGGTGCGCCGCACCACGCGGTCGGTCGGGCTGACGCAGGCGGGGCAACAGTTGGTGGCTGACATGCAGCCGGCGTTTGAACGTATATCAGGCAGCTACAGCGCCGCCCGCGACCTGGCAGGCAAGCCGCGCGGCCTGGTTCGCGTGACGGCGCCAGTCGCGTTGGGGCGGCAGCACCTGGCACCTTGCATTGCCGCTTTTCTCAAGCAATTTCCTGACATTCACATCGAGCTGGAGCTGACCGACCGCTTCGTCAACCTCGCCAACGAAGGGTTCGATTTGGCCATCCGCCACACCAACGCCCCCCCGGAAACGCACGTGGCCTGGGTGCTGTGCGAGACGCGCTCTGTGCTGGTGGCCAGCGCAGACTACCTGGCGCAGCGCGGCACACCCGCCCATCCCGAGGATTTGGCGGGGCATGACTGTCTGTTGTACCTTGGCAACCATTCCGGCAGCTGGACGTTTGCCAAAATCGGGAAAAGAAAATCCAGTGAGCGTGTGGGCGTCGACATTCGCGGGTCTTTGAAAGTCAATAACAGCGAAGTGCTGCGTGATGCCTTGCTGGCGGGGTTGGGAATCGGCTTGCTGCCTGATTTCAGTTTGCCGCAAGGATACGCCCCCACGCTGCGCGCGTTTCAAAAGGGCAAAAACGAGCTGGTGCGCGTGCTGCCCGACTGGCAAGTACAAGGGTTTTTTGGCGAACGGATTTACGCGCTGCGGCCATGGTCAGCTCAAGTGCCCAAGGCGGTGCAATGCTTGGTTGAACACTTGCGGGCTGGCTTTGCGCGTGGTTTTGCGTCTGGTTTGGGCGATGGGGAAGCTGGCTCGGGTTCGACAGTTGAAAGCCTGAAGCGCTGCTGAAACCGAATGAAATCAACGGTCAAATGGCGTTATTCTGAGTAATTCCATTTCCATATCAATCCGACATGTTGTTGCTTCGCCTTGCCGTGCAATAGCACTGTCTGCGGCTTCGCGCCTAATGTCGTATCGATCTGGAAAC
>JAYVPR010000057.1:0-2635 GCA_043757245.1 Polaromonas sp.
GCTGATTGCCGCCGCCAAAGACTTGCTTGAGTCGGTCAGCACATTGGTCAGCAAGCAGGGCGCTTTAGGTGCCAGTTTCGGCAACCTGCAAACCCTGACAGCCAAAATAAATGGCCCCGGCGGCGCGCTCACTGTGCTGTTGGGCGGGCCGGACGAAGCCAAGAAACTCATCACCACACTAGACCGAACCAATGCGCTGCTGGCTCGGGTAGATGGGTTGGCGGCCAAGGCTGACACCCAGGTCTTTGGCGAAAAAGGCGTGCTGCCTGAAACTCGGTCAGCGGTGGTGCAGCTCAATGCCCTGCTGGGCGATGCGCGCACCAGCTTGAAAAAAGTCGATGCTGTGCTGATCGAGGCACAGGCGATAGGCGCAAACGTCAAGGACGGCACGAGCGAATTAAATCTGCTGCGCGGTGAGGTCGAGGCCAGCTTGCGCAAGGTGGATGGCCTGATCAACGAGATCAACCGCAAGTGGCCGTTTGCACGAGATGCTGAGCTTAAATTGCCATGACTGCTGCCATGATGTCGAAAAATTTTCTGGTTGCGACGGCGATTTTTTTGAGCGCCTGCGCATCCGGCCCCAAACCCGCCAGCTGGCAGTTGGAGTCAAAGGGGGCGATGGAACGCGCAGTTGCCGCGTACCTCGAAGGCAACTCACGGGTCGAGGCGGTTGAGCTGGCCAGAGCCCGGCTGGAAATATCCAGCACTGGGCGGGTTGACCTGATGGCCAGGGCAGAACTGCTGAGCTGCGCCAGTCGCGTTGCCAGCCTGGTGTTTGAGCCCTGTGCAGGATTTGAAAAACTGCGGCAAGACTCGCCGCCAGCTGAGCGTGCCTATGCAGACTATCTGGCCGGAAAATTATCGCCTCAAGACATCCAATTTCTCCCAAAAGAACAACAAAAAAGTGCTCAAGCCGTTGTTTTACAGGCGCAAACAGCTATTGAAAGCATAGCAGACCCGTTGGCCAAGCTGGTCGCTGCGGGCACGGTATTTCATGCCGGTCTTGCCAGCCCGGCGCTGGTTCAGGCTGCGGTTGACGCCGCGTCAAGCCAGGGCTGGCGCCGGCCGCTGCTGGCCTGGCTGGGTGTGCAGCTCAAGCTGGCTGAAGCCAGTGGTAACGCCCAAGAGGTTGGGCGCGTGCAGCGGCGTATTACTTTGACTTTGAAACCCTAGCGATGGTTGAAAAAACAATGAAGCTGCAATGCGTTGGCGTCAACCGTGAAGTCAGCGGCGGGGTCAGTCCTTTGGCCATCGCCATCACCTGCGCCTTGGCGCTGGCCACCGCCATGGGGATTGGCCGCTTCGCCTTCACCCCGCTGCTGCCGATAATGTTGACGGACGGCGTGGTCGATTTGCCCGGTGCCAGCTACTTGGCCAGTGCCAACTATTTGGGCTACATGGTAGGTGCTTTGCTGTGTACTTTTCAGCCGTTTATCTGGTCGCGCTTCAAAATGTTGCCATCCGTACTGACCACCACCTGGCTGCGCGGTGGGTTGGTGGCTACTTGCGTTTTAACGCTAGCTATGGCGCTGCATTTACCCGCGTTGTGGCCGTGGCTGCGTTTTGCAGCCGGCGTAGCCAGTGCTTTTGTGTTTGTTTTTACCACTGGCTGGTGCTTGGCCAGGCTGGCTGAACGCAACGCCAGCAACTTGGGCGGCCTGATGTTCACCGGGCCGGGCGCAGGTATCGCCATCAGTGGTGTGTTGGCTAGCGGCATGGTGGCATTGCAGTGGAAGGCGGCTGCGGGTTGGCTGATTTTTGGTGTGCTGGCCTGCGTGTTGACGGCCATTACCTGGCGTACCTTTAGCATGAGGCTGGCTACGCCCGCACCCAGCAAGACTGAAAGCGTGACTGCCGACGTTGCTGCACCAACATCTTTCGCCAGCCGCTGGCACATGGGCTGGCTGGCCATCGCCTATGGGCTCGACGGCCTGGGCTACATCATCAGCGCCACGTTTTTACCTGTCATTGCCCGGCAAGTGATGCCTGGCTCGGTTTGGCTTGATTTGTTCTGGCCTCTGTTTGGTCTGGCCATTATCCTGGGGGCGTTCCTGTCGACCCGCATTTCGCTCAGAGGCGACTTGCGCTATATCCTGGCTGCCAGCTACATGATGCAAGCAGCAAGCGTCATCATGATGGTGTGGCTGCCGACGCCGTTGGGCTTTGCGCTCGGCAGTTTGCTGCTCGGTTTGCCTTTCACCGCCATCACCTTTTTTTCTATGCAAGAGGTACGTCGCCTCAAGCCAAACAACGTCGCCAGCTACACCGGCCTGCTAACCGCTGTCTATGGCTTGGGCCAAATCGCCGGGCCACCGCTGGCGGCCTGGCTGCTGAGCCGCAGTGCCACGGTGGGGCAGGGCTTTAACCTGGCGCTGGAGATTGCCGCGAGTTCGCTGGTGCTGGGTGCGCTGATGTTTGTGGGGCTGGCTCGGGTTTATCCAAAGGCTGTGGTTTCGAGCAGATGAACGTCGATTGACGCCGCCTTTCTGAGCCTTCAAATCAAAGGCCGGAGAACCCGATACATTGCACTCGTTGAACCTAGAAACGGCAGTTGGACGCGTCCGAGTGGGCTGTGATGCGGTGCGCTGGCAAGGCGCGACAACGCTGCGGGCTCCTGCCCGCGAGGCGGAGCAAC
>JAYVPR010000058.1:0-2634 GCA_043757245.1 Polaromonas sp.
TTCTTGACCACCATCGGTGATTTGTTCAGGTGAACCGATTTGATGGGCAGGCGCTGCACGCCATCCGGCAGATCAGACTGCCTGGTAAAAAGCCGCGCGCGTAAGGTGGCAATGTCCAACAACGGCAACTCGCTTGGGTCATGCGACAAGTCCCAAGCCAGCAACTCGTTTTTGTTGCTCGGGTGGGTGGCAAGCGGCCACATGATAGCAAGGCAACCGCGCTCGGGCGGGAACATACCCGAGACATGCAAAAACGGCTGAGCCGTTTGCGGACTGGTGGGAAAGCCCAGCTCTGCGGCCACGCGGTCTTTTTTGTGCAGGTTCAGGCAAAACTCAAACAGCTTGGGTTGGGCCGTGCGAATCAGCCGCGCCAACGCAATCGTGGCCCGCACGTCAGACAGCGCATCGTGCGCGGCTTCGTGCAGCAGGCCGTTGGCCCTGGCCAGGTCTTCCAGCTTGAAGCTGGGCCGCGTGGCAGTTGGGTCGCTGGGTTGACGCTCATCGTGTCTACGCGGCCAAACAATGCCTTCAGGCCGCAACGCATAGGCCATGCGAACCACGTCCTGAATGTCCCAGCGACCACAGTCGTTTTGCCACTCGCGAGCATAGGGGTCGATCAGGTTGCGCCAGAACAAATGGCGGGTGACTTCATCGTCAAAACGGATCGTGTTGTAGCCAACGCCAATCGTCCCAGGCTCGGCTAGTAGACTTTCAATTTTTGCTGCAAATTCATGTTCCGGCACGCCGCGTTCCAAACACACCTGCGGCGTGATGCCTGTCAACAAACAGGATTCCGGATCCGGCAAATAATCGTTGGCGGGCTGGCAATACAACATCACGGGCTCGCCGATTTCATTGAGCTCCGCATCGGTGCGAATACCGGCAAACTGCGCCGGCCGCTCCCGCCGGGGGTTCAGGCCAAAGGTTTCGTAGTCGTGCCATAAGAAGGTGTGTAAAACCATATTTTCAGTATTCTAAGTTTGTTGAAGTTATTAAATATGTCTACGGCCCAATAGATACGGAAACAAGAAGCTCCTATTCTTGTAGCGCCATAAAAAAAGCCGCTAGCGTGATGCTAACGGCTTTTTAGCTGCATCAGAACAAAATCAGCTCGCTTCGGCCGACTCTGCTTCTGGCTTTACTTTGCCTTCTTTTTTCGGCAGCGGCTGAATGTCCAGCAGCACTTCACCGTCTTCGACGCCCTTGTCATTGGTTGTGACCTTCATGTCAACCGTCAAACGGCCACCGTCCGTCAATCGGCCAAACAACAGCTCGTCGGCCAGTGCGCGGCGAATCGTATCCTGGATCAAGCGCTGCATCGGCCGCGCCCCCATCAATGGGTCAAAGCCCTTTTTGCCCAGGTACTTCCGCAGCGTGTCGGTGAAGGTGACTTCAACTTTCTTCTCGGCCAGTTGCGTTTCAAGCTGCAACAAGAACTTGTCCACCACTCGCAAAATCACGGTTTCATCGAGCGCCTTGAAGCTGACCGTTGCGTCAAGACGGTTGCGGAACTCGGGCGTAAACAGGCGTTTGATGTCAGCCATCTCATCGCCTGCTTCACGCGGGTTGGTAAAGCCAATCGTGGCCTTGTTCATCGTCTCAGCACCAGCATTGGTGGTCATGACAATGATGACGTTTCTAAAGTCAGCTTTGCGGCCGTTGTTGTCGGTCAGCGTACCGTGGTCCATCACCTGCAGCAGCACATTGAAGATGTCCGGGTGGGCTTTTTCAATCTCGTCAAGCAGCAGCACGCAATGCGGCTTTTTGGTCACGGCTTCAGTCAACAAACCGCCCTGATCAAAACCCACATAGCCAGGTGGTGCGCCAATCAGGCGACTGACAGCATGGCGCTCCATGTACTCGCTCATGTCAAAGCGAATCAGCTCGATGCCCATGATGTAGGCTAACTGCTTTGCAGCTTCCGTCTTGCCTACGCCAGTTGGGCCGCTGAAGAGGAAGGAGCCAATTGGCTTGTCGTCTTTGCCCAGGCCGGAGCGCGCCATTTTGACGGCACTGGCCAGAACGTCGAGTGCTTTGTCTTGCCCAAACACCACGCTTTTCAAGTCGCGTTCAAGGGTTTTGAGTTTGCCCCGGTCGTCATTCGACACATTAGCAGGCGGGATGCGTGCAATCTTCGCAACGATTTCTTCAACCTCGGTTTTCGTGATGATTTTCTTACGCTTGGATGGTGGCAAAATACGCTGCGCAGCGCCTGCCTCGTCAATCACGTCAATCGCCTTGTCGGGCAAGTGGCGGTCATTGATGTACTTGGCAGACAACTCGGCTGCAGCCTGCAAGGCAGCCAAGGCGTACTTCACACCGTGGTGCTCTTCAAAACGCGATTTAAGACCTTTAAGAATATCCACCGTTTCTTGCACCGACGGTTCCACCACATCGACTTTTTGAAAGCGCCGCGACAGGGCTGCGTCTTTCTCAAAAATACCGCGATATTCCGTGAAAGTAGTAGCGCCTATGCACTTCAGCTGACCCGAGCTGAGCGCAGGCTTCAGCAAATTAGAAGCGTCCAGCGTACCGCCAGAGGCTGCACCTGCGCCAATCAGCGTGTGAATTTCATCAATGAACAAAATACCGTTCGGCTTGTCCTTGAGAGACTTGAGAACGCCTTTCAAACGT
>JAYVPR010000059.1:0-2631 GCA_043757245.1 Polaromonas sp.
GTTCGCCCTGAGCTTGGTCGTTGGGTTGCCAGCATAGCGCCAGGCTTCGACAAGCTCAGCCCGAACGGTTTTGGGTTTAAATGAACAGCATTGGGGTCAGAGGTTAAAAAACCTTTGGATGTTTCTCTGCGGCTCTCTGCGTTCTTTGCGCCTCTGCGTTGAATGAACCCGACCCGCATTTACCCCATCTTTACCCAAGCGATAACCCCACTTGCTGCAACTGTAGGAGGATGACGGTATGACACAACAGCAACTGTTAATGATTGAAGACGACACCCGCCTGGCCACCATGGTGGGCGAGTATTTACGCCAGTCAGGCTATGGTTTTACCCACACCGCTGACGGCGAAAGTGGCCTGACCACGCTACAAGTCAGCTCACCTGACCTGGTGATACTGGATTTGATGCTGCCAGGCATGGATGGGTTGGAGGTGTGCCGCAGCATCAAGGCCAGCAACCCCGCAGTTGCGGTGCTGATGCTGACCGCCAAGGGCGACCCGATGGACCGCATTGTGGGGCTTGAGATCGGCGCTGACGACTATTTGCCCAAGCCGTTTGAGCCGCGTGAGCTGTTGGCCCGTATTCGCGCGGTACTGCGTCGTGGTAGCGAGGCAGCAGCCAACAACGGCGCGCGCATTACCATTCGGTTTGGCTCGCTGGAAATTGACCGCGATGCGCGAATCGTCTCCGTGTCTGGCAAGCCCTGCGAGCTGACGTCGTATCAGTTTGATTTACTGGTCGCATTGAGCGAGCGCGCAGGCCGGGTGTTGACCCGCGACCAGATCATGGAGGCCGTGCGTGGCCGCGAGCTGGAGGCGTTTGACCGTTCGATTGATGTACACATGGGCCGCATTCGCAGTGCAATTGAGGTCGATGCCAAAGAGCCGAAACGTATTTTAACGGTGCGTGGTGTGGGCTATGTGTTTGCCAAGCAGCAGGATTAGAGCAGGATGAATTGCTGATGTGGTCGCGTTTCACCTCAAAACTTTACGTTCGCATCTGGCTGGCCGTGGTAGCCACCGTGGTGGTGTTGACGTTTGCCGTGGCCGCAGCCTGGCGCTACACCAAAGAGCCGCCCCAGGTGCCGATTCGCGAACTGGTGGTGCGCAACCAGGCCGGTGAAATTATTGGCAACGCGCAAACCCGGCCGGGCCGCAAGCTGGGTGACGGACTTGAATTTACGGTGGTGACCAAAGATGGCCAAACACTGAACTTGCACTTGTCCAGGCCACCGCGCCCACCGCCTGGCGCTTTGACAAAGCCGCCCTTCGGTTTTGGGTTTGGCTGGATGCTGGGCCTGGTGAGTTTGGCGGTGGCGCTGGGCAGTTACCCCATCATCCGGCGGCTCACGCTGCGGCTGGAGTCACTGCAAAGCGGCGTTGAACGCTGGGGCACGGGCGACTTGTCGACCCGTTTGAACGCCGATGGCAACGACGAAGTGGCCTTTTTAGCGCAGCGCTTTAACCAGGCTGCGCAGCGCATTGAAACGCTGATGAACTCGCACAAATCGCTGCTGGCCAACGCGTCGCATGAGCTGCGTTCACCGTTAGCAAGAATACGCATGAGTCTGGAGTTGATGAATCTTGAAAGTACATCACCGCAGCGAATTGAAATCTCCCGCAGCATCAATGAGCTAGACCAATTAATTGACGAAATTTTGCTGGCTAGCCGGCTGGATGCCAAACAAGCCGATGCAGAGCCCTTTGAATCACTTGACCTGACCGGCCTTGCCGCCGAAGAATGCGCACGGGCCAATGCGGAGCTGGGCTTGTCAGCCACCGGGCAAAGTCTGGTGATGCAGGGCTCGCCGCGATTGCTGCGTAGGCTGATGCGCAACCTGCTTGAAAATGCCAAACGCTACGGCCAAGGCGATGTGACGATGGAGCTGACGCAAACGCGCCACGGTCTACAGGAGATAGCCGTTATTGCCGTGCATGACCGCGGCGCCGGCGTACCGCCAGCTCAGCGCGAACGTATTTTTGAACCGTTTTACCGCTTGCCCGGTGCGAGTGAGCGCGCTGGCGGCGTCGGTCTGGGGCTTGCGTTGGTCAAATCCATCAGCGAACGGCACGGCGGCACGGTGCGCTGCGAGGCACGGCCTGGCTGCGGCGCAACTTTTGTGGTCGAACTGCCGATGCAGTTGCCGTAAAAGTCTTAGGGTTCGTTCAGGAATAAGTTGTGCATTTAGCCGTCGGATTCGGGATGCGATGCGATTCGCAACAACGCAGCGCGCCCGAAGCTGGCGAGTCAAATGTGCGAGTTATTTCTGAACCGGCCCTTATGTCACGGTGTTGTGACGTAAACCACGAAATTCGGTCGTTTAGACTGCTTTCTCCCCTAATTGGGGGATGTGCAGTTCTAGCATCAGACGGCATGATCACCTTGTTGCTGTCACAACTTGTCGGCAAAATATTTGGGGATCCTATGAGGGGAACTTCCAGTCGATCTCCCAACGATGCCTTCTGTTACCAGAAGGCTTTTACAAGACCACCGCGAGGTGGTCTTTTTTTGGCGCATGCGGCTGATTCCATTTCCATATCAATCCGACATGTTGTTGCTTCGTAAGCGGGTGGGCAACACACGTTGACGGCGCTGGTGCCTTGATGGCACAGGGTTGCAGTTAAAGTGAAGT
>JAYVPR010000060.1:0-9725 GCA_043757245.1 Polaromonas sp.
GTTACGGCGTTGATAGACAACTGCGTTGCAGCCGACAGGGAACCCACAACAAAGTTCACCTTGTCTTTTTCAATCAGCTCCAGCGTGCGGGTGGCCGCCTCGCCTGGGTTGAGCTTGTCATCGCGCACCAGCAATTCAGCTTTCATGCCATCAAAGCCACCTGAATCATTGAACTCTTTGATGGCGATTTCGGCAGCGCGCACCTGGTCTTGCGCTTCGGCAGAAAAAGCGCCTGTCAGTGGCACGGGAAAGCCGATTTTGATGGTCTTGCTTTGCGCGCGCGCCACGCTTAAAAAAGCTGGCGCTACCGCAACAGCTACACCGCCCACGATGATGTTGCGGCGGCTGGCATTGAAGGAAGTAGTCGATAGGGTCATGGTTGTCTCCTGTTGATATTGCTGAAAATCTCGAAAATTTACGCTGAAAACTCGGTCACCTCTGTCGCCGGCTCGGCAGACAAATCAATTGCCGTTTGCAGCATGACACTGCGCGCGTCACGCGCCAGGTTTTGACTGCCTCCAGGCATGGTTTTACCTTGCGCCTGCATGTATGCGCCCAACATGCGGCCACGCTCTACAACCGCCGTACACGGTGCCAGGCGTTCTTGCTCAAATGCTTGCAGCGCTTGAGGTGTCGCGCCGTGTATCGCTATGCAATCAGTTAAGGCCATCGCATCTTCTCCAGCCTTGGTCACGCCCATGCCCACATGCGGGCGCGCAACAAAGGCGGCATCGCCCATCAATGCAACGCGGCCAAAAGTCATTTGAGGACTGGCGCAGTCATAAATCGGTTGCAAAAACGGCTGGGCTGTTTTTTCCAGCATTTCGGCAAACTGCGGGGCCAGCAAGTCGCGTGCGGCCTGCCGGGCGCTGGCCACGTGTTGCCACGCTACTTTGTTGGGGGCAATGCCCTGGGGAAAGTAATTGCCATCGGCATCGGTCATCAACTCTTTGAGCACTGCTTCGCTGGCTGGCCGATACCAGACGTAGTTGTATCGCCTCTGGCCGCGTGCGATGGCATTACCCGCACCCGCGACCGGGTAACCAATCAGTTGCTCGCCAGGCGGCAGGCAAAACCCGAAGGTGTCAAACACACTGCCAAGGGTATGTTGCGACAGTACACTCTCATCGCACACGCCTCGCCATGCAATGTAGCCCGCATACTGAATTTGAACGTCGGGCATGTATTGGGCACGGACAGCCGAGCGAATGCCGTCTGAAGCAATCGCCAGATCAGCTTCAAACACGCGACCATCCTCACACTGCACAGCCACGCCGGTGGTACTTTGGCTGATTTGGGACACAGCAGCACTTTGAATATAGCGATCGGAGTCAAAAGCCGAGCGCAGCAATGCATACAAACGACTCCAGGATGTCAATACCTGCGCCATGTCAGCTTGGGCTATCAGCACACCATTTTTGCCCAAAACCACACGCTCTTTGATCGCCACACCTAGCGATGCATCGACGGCTAAACCGCAACGTGTAAGCGCCGTCATCAAGGGCTTGTGGGTGACGATACCTGCGCCACGGCCATCGAGTGATGCAGTGGCTTTTTCAAGCACGTGAACAACATGGCCGGCGCGGTGCAGCATGTTGGCGGCCAACAGACCGCCCAACGAACCACCGAGGACCACGATACTTGCCATTGCCTCAGTCCTTGGCCTGACTTGTGCCCGGCGCGGCTTTTTCAGCAGCCGGGTAATTCAGTTCTACCACCAGCCCGCACGGGTCATCCAGAAACAACTGGTGCAGGCCAATCGATGGCGTCGTGCGCTCGCGATATGGAATGCTCAGGGCTTCAAGATGCTTGAGCATGTCAGCTAGCCCGGTAGCAAAAAAGGCGATGTGATCGACAGCACCGGTGCCGTGCAATGACGCTTCATCACGGTCACCTAAATATTTTTTTAAGCCTTCTGGGTCATTTTTATCAATGCCAATGATGTGTACAACGGCGTTGGCCACATTGTCATGGCTGCCGTTGTACATCCAGATCCCCGGGAAAGGAAAGTTTGGCCGGGGACCAGATGACAAGCCCAAGACCTGGGTGTAAAAATCGCCGGTTGCGGTTAGATCCGTTGTGCGAATCGAGTAGTGGTTCAGTGACAGTGCCATGTTCAAACTTTCATTGTTTTATTGACTTGCGGTTAAGTACTGGATTGACAGAAAGCAGGTAGGCCAACACTTTGTCGTGAATGTAAACCTCTACATCATCAACCATCACCACGCTTTGCACATCATGCACCGCCTGGCCATAAATCCAGCGCCGAATGCCCATATAGAAAATATTGCCGTGCAGCCCGAGCAACAGTTCCAGCTCACGCCCCGTTGGTTTGCTGCGGCTGACCACGCCACGGTATTTACGGGTTTCGCGCACCAGGCGCGGGAACAGCTTTTCACGCAACAGCGCAAAATAACGATCAGTGATGTAGCGGTCACTTAAGCCCGAAAAAAGAAAAACCCGCACCCAGTCAGACTGAAGAATGACTTTGGCATAGTCGCTATAAAAAAGTGTCAGCTTTGTTTCAACATCCAGTTGCTTGTCATCCAGCAGCGCTTCCCATTCTGGCTTCCAGCGGCCTTCAAACATTTCTGTATAAACGCGCTCTATCAAGGCTTGCTTGGTTGGGAAGTAGTGGTACAGCAGGGTATGGGTGATGCCCAGTTGCCGGGCTAGATCCCGCAATTGACCGTCAAGGCCATGTTCGGAAAAAAACGCCACAGCACCTTCCACGATCTGACGCTCCCGGTCGGCAGGTGTTAGCCGCCGACGGGCGGAATCAGCTGTTGCATTGACAACAGAAGCTGCTACAGAAGTTTTAGCAGGGTTTTTCCGGATGGATGGCATTGAACAGTTGGTCAATAGTAAGAACTCTAATTTAACGCTTGGTCAATAATTCGGCATCCGGAAAAACCCGACCCCCAAATGAACAAGCGAAAAACATCAACCATTCAAGGTATTCGACATGGAACTCCAAGGCAGCGTGACGATTCCCGCCCTTCCCCAGCAAGTATGGCAAGCACTTAACAATCCGGAAATTTTGCGGCAGTGTATTCCTGGCTGTGAGGAAGTACAGCAAATATCGCCTGAAGAAATGCACGCCCGTGTGCTGCTGCGCATGGGTCCCGTCCGCGCCCGGTTTACAGGCAAGGTCAAAATGACAGACATCCGCCCCATGCAGGGCTACACACTGAATTTCGAGGGTTCTGGCGGCAGTGCGGGTTTTGCAAAAGGCAGCTCAGTTATTACCCTCTCATCTGCGGGCGATGCAACACAGCTTGACTACACCGCACAGGCAACGGTGGCTGGCAAGCTGGGGCAAATTGGTGGACGCTTGATAGATGCGTCGTCGAAACAGTTGGCGGACAAATTTTTTGCGAACCTTAAAGCCGTCTTCACGGGCGATGGCGCCACGCCAGACACCGTGGTGACCGACTCTCAGGCAAGTTCCATTTCTACCCGCAATAAAGAGTATTGCCAGCCTTTACAGCAATTTCATGGGCCTTCAATGGGCAGTGAAACCGCACGTCTGGTTTGGTTTTTTGCAGGGGTTGCGGCCACCAGCATCGGCGTCTGGATGGGCGCGCACTGGTTGCGCTGATCGCTAGTCTTCCAAACCATATTGCACGCCCCATCCAACAAAAACCACAAAGACCACCTCCATGAAAGCGCCTGCTTTTTCCTATTTAAAACCCAAGCAGCTCAATGAAGTGCTTGCTTTATTGGCAACGCATGGTGATGAAGCACGTCTGCTGGCAGGTGGTCAAACCCTGCTGGCTACGCTGAACATGCGCCTGTCAGAGCCGGCCCTGCTGATTGACATGCAAGCCGTTAACGAGCTCAAGGGTTTGAGCCTTGAAGGCCACACTTTGCGAATCGGTGCGATGGTGACGCACACCGAAATAGAAACTTCTCTGCTGGTTGCAAAACACGCGCCGTTACTGACTGCGGCTGCCCCACACATTGCACACCGCGCCATACGCAACCTGGGCACGTTTGGTGGCTCTATTGCCTACGGTGACCCTGCCGCCGAATGGCCTGCCTGCCTGTTGGCGCTGAATGGAGTGATTCTGGCGCGCAGCTTGCGTGGCGAGCGGCGGATTGCAGCAGATGATTTTTTTACCGGGCTTTACACCACTGAACTGGCACCTGACGAGATCATTGTTGCTTGTGAAATACCCGCGATTCAAGCGACTCAAGCGACTCAAGCGACTCAAAAATTTTCATTCAGCGAGCTGGCACGCCGCCACGGCGACTACGCGGTAGTGGGGCTGGCGGCTACTGCCAAGCTGACAGACAACAAGCTGTCGGAGGTACGGCTGGCGTGGATTGGTGTGGGCAGCACGCCGATGCGTTCGCGCCAAGCCGAGCAAGCACTGGATGGTCAGCAACTGACGGCGCAAACTTTGACCCAAGCCGTTGACGTACTGCGCAGCGAGATTTCCCCCATCCCTGATTTAACCCACAGCGAGGGCGCTAAACGGCAACTGGCAGGCGTGCTGCTCAAACGCGCCTTACTGGGCTGGATGCCTGGATCTGCAAGCCCAGCAACCCCATCAACGCAGAAAGAACCCGTGTGATGCAAACAATACATGAACTGCCGCAAACCCAAACCATCCGCTTCACATTGAACGGGCAAAACATTGAACGCGACGTACAAGCCCGCACCCATCTGGTTGACTTTCTACGTGATGGCGCTGAACTCAAAGGCTCCCACTTGGGGTGCGAACACGGCGTATGCGGTGCATGTACCGTCCAGCTGGATGGGCAAATTGCACGCGGCTGCCTGGTGCTGGCCGTGCAGGTCGATGGGCGCAGCGTCAACACCATCGAGGGCTTAAGTGAAAGCGGTGCATTGCGTGCGTTGCAGCAAGCGTTTGTTCGGCGCAATGCATTGCAATGCGGGTTTTGCACATCGGGCATGTTGCTGGCCGCGCATGAGTTGGTCGATCAGCGTCCGCATTCAACGCGCGAAGAAGTGCGTGAATGGATTTCTGGCAACTACTGCCGCTGCACGGGCTACCAGGCCATTGTGGATGCCATCTGTGATGTGCTGGCTGAACGTATGAATGAGCGTGTGAATGAGCGCCTGGAAGCCAGTCAAGGAGCCAAACCATGAACGCACCTGACAGCTACTTTCTCAAACATATCCAAGCTGAAGCCCGGCCAGCCCCGGTAGCTGCACCCCTGGCCGCGCCACTTCAAGACGCCAGCCACATTGGTCAAGCCATTCCCCGGCCGAACATCGAACGCCTGGCTCAGGGCCGCGGTCAGTACGTCGATGACCTGGACCTGCCGCGCATGGCGCATGTGGTGTTCTGGCGCTCACCCGTGGCGCACTGCCGCATCACCAGCATCGAACGTGACTTTGCCCGCATGATGCCTGGCGTGCTGGCGGTTTACGACGGCAAAGACCTGGCAAGCATTTGCAAACCCTGGGTGGCCACGCTGAGTCACCTAGCAGGCATCAAATCGGCACCGCAATACCCGATGGCACTCGATCGCGCCTGCTGGCAGGGTGAGCCCGTGGTGGCGGTGGTGGCCAAGACGCGCGCCGAGGCTGAAGATGCCTTGCAATACGTGCAAGTGACCTGGGAAGATTTACCCGCCGCCGTTGATATGAAAACGGCGCTGCATCCTGACACGCCCATCATTCACCCCGAGCTTGGCGACAACCTGTGCTTTACCCGCACGCTGGACACCGGCGGTGTTGACGAAGCCTTCGCGCGTGCTGACGTGGTAGCAGAAGCCACCTTTGACTTTGGCCGCCACACCGGCGTGACGCTGGAGACGCGCTGCCAGATTGCCGATTACAACCCGGCCTCTGGCCAATTGACGGTTTACCACTCGCAGCAGGCACCGCACATGATGCAAGACCTGTACGCCCGCCAGTTTGATTTTCCCGAAAGCTCTGTGCGTGTTATTTGCAAAGACGTGGGCGGCTCGTTTGGCATCAAGGTGCATGCCTACCCAGATGACTTTGCGACGGTGGCCATCTCTATTTTGTTAAAGCGCCCGGTCAAGTTTGTAGCTGACAGGCTGGAGTCATTCACCAGCGACATTCACGCCCGTGAACACCACATCAAAGGGCGAATTGCCGTCACTGCGCAAGGCGAGATACTGGCTTTTGAAATTGACGACACCACGGGCATTGGCCCGTACTCAATGTTCCCGCGCACCAGTGGTATTGAAGGCAACCAGGTGGTCAACCTGACCGGTGGCCCCTACAAACACAAGGCCTACCGGGCCAAGCTCAACGTCGTGTTTTTAAACAAAACACCCACCTGCCAATACCGCGGCGTCGGCCATCCGGTAGCCTGTGCAGTGACGGAAGGTCTGGTTGACCTGGCTGCTGCCAAGTTGGGGCTAGACCCGCTTGAAATGCGCAAACGTAACGTGATGCCAGACGACGGCTACCCGGCAACAGGCGCATCAGGTATCAAGCTGGAAGTGCTGTCGCATGAAGCCTGCCTGAGAAAAATTGAAACGCTGATGGACTACCCGGCCCTGCTGGCCGAGCAAGCCGTGCTGCGCGCCAAAGGCATTTACCGGGGCATCGGCTTTGCCACGCTGATTGAGCTGACCAACCCTGGCGCGGCGTTTTACGGCGTAGGCGGTGCGCGCATTTCGGCGCAAGACGGTGCAACGGCAAGGCTGGAACCGAGTGGCGCGGTGACGGTGCTGGTCAGCGTAGGCGAACAAGGTCAAGGCACTGAAGCGATTTTTTCGCAAATCACGGCTGATGCGGTGGGCGTACTGATGAGCCAGGTGCGCATCGTCACGGGTGACACCCAAGTCACACCCTACGGCGGTGGTACGTGGGCATCACGCGGCGCAGGCATAGGCGGTGAAGCTGTGCTGCAAGCGGGTCTGGCACTGCGTACAAATATTTTGAAAGTCGCCGAGGTCATCCTTAAACGTGATGCGAGCACCTTGAGTCTCAACCATGGTGCGGTGATTGATACAGCTACTGGCGAGGCACTGCTACCGTTTGCCGAGCTGGGCCGCGTGGCTTACTTCAGGCCAGACACTTTGCCGGCAGGCTTTACGCCCGAGCTGATGGTCACGCGCCACTATGCGCAGCGCGACTACCCGTTTATTTTTACCAATGGTGTGCAAGCCTCTTACGTCGAGGTAGACAACGAGACTGGTTTTGTAAAACTACTCAAGCACTGGGCGGTTGAAGACTGTGGCCGCGTCATCAACCCCATGCTGGTGGACGAACAGATACGCGGCGCAATTGTGCAGGGCATAGGCGGTGCGCTGTTTGAAGAGTGCCTGTACGACGCTGCTGGTCTGCTGCAAAACGGCAGCATGGCCGACTACCTGGTGCCGATGGCGGGTGAAATGCCCGACATCACCATTGCGCATATTGAAACACCGACCCGCAGCTCCATGCTGGGCGCCAAAGGTGCGGGTGAAGCAGGCACGGCAGGCGCACCAGGCGCCGTGGTCAATGCGATCAATGACGCGTTGCGTCCTTTGAAAGCAGAAGTCTGGTCGCAACCTGTGACGCCTGAAAAAGTATTGCGTGCTTTGGGTCACATTTGACCCGCGTTTAGCGTGTAGCACAGGGGAAACCCAACGACCAAGCTGAGTCCGAACGGAAACTCAATACGTCATCGGGCCGGAGCAATAGCGCCTATTTTTTAAGCGCCTATTCTTTAATCGCCTATTCTTTAAGCGCCGATTTTAAACAGCGCAGCGATTTTTTTCTTTGGTTTGATGTTGGCTGACACCCCACTGCGTGCAGGGGTGGCCTTGGCTACGGCTTCCCAGGCAGGTTGCGCGTCAGGTGCGGCGGTGGACTCGTAGGGCTGGTCAAAAAACGGGTCCCGTGAGGCGGTAGATTGACGATGCGGTGGCGTGTCACGCCGCTCTCTAAACTCACGCGGTTCACGGCGTTCGCGCGGCGCAGTGTCACGCGGCGATGCGTCATCCGCATCGCGGTACATGCGCCTGCCGTCGTTGATGCGACCCATGGGTTTCTGATCTTCATCAAACACCAGCGGTTCGATCTCGATTTTGGTTTTGATGAGTTTTTCAATGTCTGCCACCAAGCGCTGGTCACTGCTGGCCACAAAACTTACCGCCAGGCCAGAAGCCCCGGCCCGGCCGGTGCGGCCAATGCGGTGCACGTAGTCTTCAGCATTAAAAGGCACGTCAAAGTTGAACACCGCTGGTACGTCCTTGATGTCCAGCCCTCGGGCTGCCACGTCGGTACACACCAGCAAATCAACGTCGCCGCTTTTGAAAGCCTCTAGCGCCTTGAGGCGTTCATCCTGGCTTTTGTCGCCGTGCAGGGCGGTGGTTTTCAGGCCTTCTTTTTCCAGCGAACGCGCCAGCCGGGCGCAACCGAGCTTGCTGTTGACAAACACAAAGGCCTGCTTCATGCCGCGTGTTTTTAAAATCTGGTGCAGCGCACGGCGCTTGTCGTCTGCGCCTACGCTGTAAAAGTGCTGCTCAACGGTGGATGCGGTGGCGTTAGAGCGAGCCACTTCAATCGTCACCGGGTCCTGCAAATAGCTGGATGCCAGGCGTTTGATCTCAGGCGAAAAAGTCGCGGAAAACAGCAGCGTGATGCGCTGCTTGGGCAGGTAGCTCAGGATGCGCTGAAGGTCTGGCAAAAACCCGATGTCGAGCATGCGGTCGGCTTCGTCCAGCACCACATATTCAACCTGGTTCAGCACCGCGTTTTTGGCTTCAATGTGGTCCAGCAGGCGACCCGGCGTGGCGACCAGCACTTCAACGCCAGCTTTTAAAGCCAGCGTTTGCGGCTTCATGTCCATACCGCCAAACACCACGGCGCTGCGCAAGTTGGTGTATTTGGCGTACAGCTCGACTTGCTCAGCCACCTGCACCGCCAGCTCACGCGTGGGCAGCAGGACGAGGGCACGCACCGGGTGACGAGCGGGGGAGGTAGAAGCGTTTTCGTGCTTCATCATGCGTTGCAGCAGCGGCAGGGCAAAGGCGGCCGTTTTGCCGGTCCCCGTTTGCGCGGCTCCCATAACGTCTTTGCCCTCCAGAACGACCGGTATGGCCTGTTCCTGAATCGGTGTCATGGTTTCGTAGCCCATCTCGGCGACGGCGCGGGCCAGCTGGGGAGCCAGGGAAAGGTTTGAAAATGAAGAGGTCATGTAGGCTGCTATTGTCGCATCCTGAGCGTTTTAGCGGCCTGGCGGGTCATTGCGCACCGTAGGGCAGCCCATGGAGGTAATCTGCGGTGCCACACCAGATACTTTTACGCTACATTTTTAGTAGCTACTAACACCCGTATTTATTGGACTATATAGCGATATTACACTCAGAAAGGCGATTCTCAGCTGTTTGGATTGATTGCAGAGGTTTCGAGCCGAAAACGTGTCGCAAGCCTTCACGCTGCCGTTTTTGGTAACCAGGTTCTTCCACACGTCTTCGGTGTCGGCCAACACGGTAGATACGAACTTACCCATGCGGTCATCAACAGGCGGGTGCTGGGCATGGCCGGGTTGCGCCGCTTGCTCAGTTGGTGCGCCGCCACCGCCCAAGCCATCACGTCGGTCCTCGATATTGTCTGATTCGCGGTTGCCTACCCATTTCATGCGTGTCCCTTATTGATCCGGCCTTGTGAAGTCTGAACTCCTTTACCCGTTCGCCCTGAGCTTGGTCGTTGGGTTTGCCTGTGCTAGCCAGGCTTCGACAGGCTCAGCCCGAACGGAAACTCAATACGTCATCGGGCCGGAGCA
>JAYVPR010000061.1:0-9703 GCA_043757245.1 Polaromonas sp.
AAGCGCGCGCCAGCCATGGCACTGGCCTGCACGTCAGCTGCGCTGCGCACTGTGCCTGCACCCACCACGGCCTCGGGTACGTCTCTAGCGATGGCCTCAATGCAGGCCAGTGCTTGCGGTGTGCGCAGCGTGACTTCCAGCATACGAATGCCGCCCGCCACCAGAGCGCGTGCCATTTGCACGGCTTGCGCTACATCCGTCAGCACAATCACAGGGATGACCGGCGAGTCCTGCATGACTTGCAAGGCAGTCAGTCGGCCGCCTGCATCAATAGTGACGTTCAAATTTATAGCCATGACAAGGCGCCTTCTTCTGCGGTGGATGCGTTTCGGCGCATGCTGGTAAACAGTTCACGGCCCATGCCCTGACTGTCGTTGGTGCGCAATTCTGGCGGCATGCTGTCTGTGGTGCGTGCAGCCCATTCGGCTGGTGATATCAGCACGTTCAAGTCACCTGTCTGTGCATCGAGCCGAATCACATCCCCGTCACGAACTTTGGCTAACGGGCCGCCCGCAGCCGCTTCAGGCGACACATGAATGGCGGCAGGCACTTTGCCAGATGCGCCGCTCATGCGGCCGTCGGTGACCAGCGCTACCTGGTAGCCTTTGCCCTGCAACACGGCCAGCGGCGGCGTGAGCTTGTGCAGTTCGGGCATGCCGTTGGCTTTAGGGCCTTGCCAGCGCACCACGCAAATCACGTCGCGTTCCAGCTCACCCGCATTGAAGGCGTTTAACAACGCCAACTGCGAATCAAACACCCGCGCGGGCGCTTCCACCACATGGCGATCGTTTGGCACGCTGGACACCTTGATCACGCAGCGGCCCAAATTACCTTGCAGCAACTTGAGCCCGCCTGTGGCGCTGAAGGGGTTTGCCACGCTGCGCACAATGGTTTCGTCTTTGGAGTCCCCGGCATCAAGCCACTTGAGCGAAGCGCCTTCAACGTCACTGTCAAGATCACTGTCAAGGTAGGGCTCGCGCGTGAACTCCCGGATGCCGCCAGCGCGCACCGTCAGGACATCGGCATGCATGAAGCCAGCGTCCAGTAACTCGCGTATCACCAGCCCGGTACCGCCTGCCGCCTGAAACTGGTTGACGTCGGCGCTGCCGTTGGGGTAAACGTGGCTGAGCGTGGGCACGACATCTGACAGATCTGAAAAATCATTCCAGTCAATCGTGATGCCTGCAGAATAAGCCACGGCCACCCAGTGAATCAGGTGGTTGGTGGAACCACCGGTGGCAAGTAGTGCAACCATCGCGTTGACGATGGCTTTCTCATCAACGATGCGCCCAATCGGCGCATATCTTTTTGACTTGAGAATTCCCAGCACGGTGCGGGTAGATTCACGTGTCAGTTCATCGCGCAAGTCACCACCAGGCGCAACAAACGCTGTGCCGGGCACGTGCAGGCCCATGGCTTCAAGCAGCATCTGGTTGCTGTTGGCTGTTCCGTAAAACGTGCAGGTACCCGGCGCGTGGTAGGACTTCATTTCAGAGTCAAGCAGTTCTGCGCGCCCCACCAGCCCCTGGGCTGCCAGCTCGCGGGTTTTGGCTTTGTCTTTGTTTGACAGGCCCGAAGGCATCGGCCCGGCGGGTACAAACACCGTTGGCAAGTGGCCAAAATGCAGCGCACCTATCAGCAAGCCAGGCACAATTTTGTCGCACACGCCCAGCAGCAACGCAGCATCAAACATGTCGTGGCACAGCGCTACCGCAGTCGCCATAGCAATCACGTCGCGGCTGAAAAGACTCAGCTCCATGCCATCAGTGCCCTGGGTCACGCCGTCGCACATGGCCGGCACGCCACCAGCCACCTGTGCCGTTGCGCCGTATTTGCGGGCCTCGGTCTTGATCAGGTCCGGGTAGTTTTTAAGCGGTGTGTGCGCCGACAGCATGTCGTTGTAAGCGGTCACGATGCCGATGTTGGGGGCGTGCTCTGCAACGATTTTGAAACGGTCGTCACGCGGGCTGCCGGCTACGGCATGGGCCAGATTGGCGCAACCCATGCGGTCAGCACTGCGCGGGCGCTTGGCTGCTGCATCAATTAGCGCCAAATAAGCATTGCGCCGGGTGCGGCTACGTTCAGCAATGCGGGCCGTGACGTCGGCCACTACCGGGTGAATGGCTACGGGCGTTGACTGGAGTAGACCGGACGGGTCAGGAATGGATGCCATTGGATAACCTTCTTCGTGAAGACACGTAACTTAATTACAGGCACCATGGTAACGGGTTACTTCGGTTTTTGGGTAGCCAAAGTTACCAATTGGTTACTGAATACCTGACTGTTTACCTATTGCAGCGCGACTTCAACCCGGCGGGCCTCGGCGTCGCTACTTGAGGCTTTCAACGCCTCTGGCTTTTTCAGTTCAATCTTGGCATCCGGCACCCCTGAAGCCTTCAGCGCAGCACGTACGGCAAGGGCACGCTGCCTGGCCAACTCCGCATTTTGGGCGGCGCCGCCCGTGGCATCGTGGTAGCCAGAAATAACCAGCTTGCGGCCTGCCTGTGCGCCTTTTATGACGTCGCCCAGCGCAGCGTTTGCACCGCTTGCCAGGTCAGACTTGCCGGAGGCGAAGTAAAACTTCACCACGCCGTTTTCAACCGCCACGCTGGCGGCATCCATCGCATTTTGCGCAGCATTTTGGGCGGTATTTTGACCAGCACTTCGGGCAATGCTTGGCAGGTCGTTGGCCGGCAGCACGGTGGTGGCTGATGCCACCGCGGTTTTGGGCGTTGCTGCCATCTTGCCGCGCTGGTAAACGCTAACAGCCACCACCAGTGCAATGACCAAAGCTACCAGGCCAAACACCACCCACAAAACCAAACCTTGCTGGCCGTCATCATCCTGAGAAGACATGGCTTTACTTTCTATCAAAACTGTATCCATTGTAAAGTGTGGGGATGACTGATTTACCCCACAAACGACACAGCCTGGCGCCTAATCCTGCGCATTCATGTGAGGCGATCAAAAGCCAATGGGGCGGCAAAACAGACTTGTGGATTTTTGGCTATGCCTCGCTGATCTGGCGGCCTGAGTTTGCTTTTGTCGAGCAGCGCCTTGCCACCGCTCGCGGCTACCACCGCGCGCTCAAAATGTGGAGCACCTACAACCGCGGCACGCCTGAGCGGCCTGGCCTGGTGTTCGGCCTGTTGCCCGGCGGCAGTTGCAAGGGCGTGGTGTTTCGTATCCCGCGCTCCAAAGTCGCCGCCGCGCTGGTGCCCCTGTGGGAGCGCGAAATGCCCAATGCCGTGTATCACCCCAAGTGGCTGCGCTGCCAAACGCTGCATAACGGTGAGCCCACCCCTGTCACAGCACTGGCATTTACGCTGTCAAAAAGCAGCCCCGACCACACCGGAGAGCTTGAGCTGGAGACCTACCGGAAAATATTTGCTGAATCAGAAGGTCGCTACGGTACCACCCATGACTACGCCCAAATGACCTACGACGGGCTGCGAAAAGTCGGCATCCATGACCGGGCCCTGGGGAAATTACTGGCACTGGCAAAAAGCTAGACCGAACCGCTGGCCATTAGCTTTTCGGCTCGCACCAGGTCGTCCAGCGTATCAATATCGGTAACGCAACCGGCATCATCTACGTCAATTATTGCTATTGAATTAGTAGCTTCTTGCGACCGTATCAATTGAGCTGCACCCTGATTTCCTTGCAAATTTAAGAGATCTGAGGCGCATTCAAGGCCAAAACGCACCGGGTGGCCGCGCTGACCCCGATACACAGGTACCGTGACCGCACAAGGCGCTGCAAAAGCGATGCTGCGCAAGGTGCCGGGGCTGATCAACGGCAAATCGGCTGGCAGTATGAGCCAACCCGACGCACCCGCCGTGGCCCGAACACCCGCAGCGATTGAGTCACCCATGCCAGGCCGGCTCGCAGCCGCATCCACCACGTGATACGGCAAACCGCTGGCTTTGACGGCGTCCAGCACATGATCGATCACGCGCTTGCCCGCCAGCAAGGCCTGCAGCTTGTGCACGGTGCCGCCGGAGGCAGAGAAGCGCTCGCCACGGCCGGCAGCAAGCACCAGGACGACAGGATCGGTTGAGGAAACGGGCATATGGGTTGGGGCAGTGGCTGGTGGCGAGCCATCTTTATACTAGAAACATGACCGACCAGACCCCCGCCACATCGTCCATCGCTGAATTGCGCAAGAGCTACGAACGCGCAAAACTTGACGAACAAGCCTCACAGATTGATCCGTTTGCACAATTTGACCAGTGGCTGAAAGAGGCCATCACGGCTCAGGTGCCCGAGCCCAATGCCATGACGCTGGCTACCGTCGGAAGCAATTTGCGGCCTTCTACCCGGGTGGTGCTGATCAAGGGATTCGATGCGTCGGGAATTGTCTGGTACACCAATTACGCCAGCCGCAAAGGGCAAGAGCTGGCCGGCAACCCCTATGCAGCGCTGCAATTTCATTGGGTTGAACTGGAACGAACGGTTCGTATTGAAGGCACCGTCGAAAAAGTTTCTGACGAAGAAAGCGATGCGTATTTTCATTCGCGCCCGCTTGACTCGCGTATCGGCGCATGGGCCAGTCCGCAGAGCGAGGTGATCTCAGGTCGGGGCGTACTGGTAGCCAACGCTGCGCTGTACGGCGCCAGGTTCCTGTTGCAACCACCGCGCCCACCGCACTGGGGCGGCTACCGCTTGAAGCCCGACAACTGGCAGTTCTGGCAAGGCCGCCGCAGCCGCCTGCATGACAGGTTGCGCTACACGCTGCAGGCCGATGGCGACTGGTTGAGAGAACGCTTGGCGCCCTAGCAGCCTGTCGGGCTTAAGTCGTCGAAAGCGAAATCGACCCCAGCGATGGACTAGTTTTTGACGATTCTTAAGCCATGTCGTTATACACAAGTCCCCAACTCCTGAAGCTCGCGTGAGAACCTGACGCCAGCGGCGAAGCCCAAGAATGCGTTGCAAGCCCAAGCAAATGAAATCAAGCAAATGAAATGAACGCCTACGACGTGAATTTGAGCGCGGCCACCACGAAGGCCATACCCGCCAGGACAACGCCTGCCAGTTTCCACGTTTGATCAGTCAGCGCTTTGAACATATCGGCGCGGAGCGCCTCAACGTCGGCTTTGGTGGAAATAACGGCGACGTGGGCCGTGTAGCGCTGATCGATGGACTTTGAAAGCGCTTCGGCCACGCGCTCGGCTTTCTCTTTGGAAACGCCAGCGTCTAACAGGGCTGAATACAGTTCAGATTCGACTTGCATAAGTTATTTCAGTTTAACGAGGGTTGAAATCGAGTTCGGTGGCTGCCCAGTTCAGCATTTTCGAATACTATGAAATCAGCAGCTTAACTCATGGAAGGGTGGGGCGACTGTTTATAACGAAATAGGCTTAAGTCCGACAGGCTCCTAAGTCGCGGTGCTGAGGATTTAAACCACGACTGGCTCATGCGCCAGCAATATCCCAAAGCGTTCATACACACTGGTTTGAATCGACTTGGCCAGGGTCATCACTTCACCGCCTGTCACTGGGTCAGTCTTGCCGCCGAGATTGACCAGCACCAGCGCCTGCCGCTCATACACGCCCGCGTTACCGATGTGCTTGCCCTTCCAGCCGCAGGCATCAATCAGCCAGCCAGCAGCCAGCTTGACCGAGCCATCAGCCAACAGGTAGTGAACAATTTTTGGCTCACGCGCAATGATGTCTGCGCATTGCTCAGCCGTCACTGTGGGGTTTTTAAAAAAACTGCCCGCGTTACCCAGCACCCGCCAGTCGGGCAGCTTGGCACGACGAATCTCGCAAACCCAGTCATAAATTTGTAGCGCTGTCGGCTTGTCGATATTGGCTTGGGTTCGCTTTTTTTCAATGTCTGCATAGCCCAGCACAGGTTTGTAGTTTTTGGGCAAAGCAAAGCGCACATGCGTGATCAGTGCCTTGCCAGCCAAACCAAAGCCATGGTCTGACACATGCTTGAACACCGAGTCACGGTAACCAAAAGCGCACTGCGCCGCATTCAGGGTGAAGCGCTGGCCGGTCGTTAAATCAACTGCGTCAAGCGACTCAAAACGATCTTGAAGCTCGACGCCATAAGCGCCGATATTTTGCACCGGTGATGCACCGACGTTGCCGGGGATCAGGGCCATATTTTCCAGGCCGGGGTAGCCATTTTGTAGCGTCCACGTCACCAAATCGTGCCAGTTTTCACCTGCGCCCGCCTCCACAATCCAGGCTTTGGTCGTCTCGCTGACCAGCCGTTTGCCCATGATGTCAACTTTCAGCACCAACGGTTTGACGTCTCCCGTCAGCACAATGTTGCTGCCGCCGCCCAGAATGAATTTAGGCATGGATTTCAAGGCTGAATCTGCCAAAACGGCATCAATATCGGCCTGGTTTTGAAGCCGAATCAGCGACAAAGCCTTGGCCACAATGCCAAAGGTATTAAAAGACTGGAGAGGGACGTTTTTCTCGACTAACATGGCGTGATTGTCCCATTGCAGCGGACCCAATTCACTCATCTCTTAAAAATCATGCCTTCTTTTGACACTGTGCTTGAAGCTGACCTGGTCAAGGTCAAAAATGCGGTTGAGAACACCGCCAAGGAAATCGGTACGCGCTTTGACTTCAAGGGCACAGCAGCGTCAATTGAGCTGAAAGACAAAGAAATCATTTTGATTGGCGACAGCGACTTTCAGCTCGACCAGATCAACGACATACTGCGCAACAAGCTGACCAAGGCGGCGGTAGATGCGCGCTTTTTAGACGTGGGCAAATCGACAAAAATCGGTGGCGACAAGGTCAAGCAAATCAACACCGTGCGCAACGGCATTGAGAGCGAACTGGCGAAAAAAATCCAGGTATTGCTCAAAGGTAGCAAGATCAAGGTGCAAGGCGCGATTCAGGAAGAAAAAGTACGTGTGACGGGCGGCAAGCGCGATGACTTGCAGGCTGCTATGGCCCTTATAAAAGCTGAAAATGCCGACTTCCCCTTGAGTTTTAACAATTTTCGCGACTGATCTCATGACGCTCTGCACCGTGAAAACTGCTGCGGTGCTGGCAATATTGCTGATAGCAACAGCAACAGCAACAGCAGCGTCAGCTCAGTCTGTTGCACTCGCCGGTATGTTAGGCAGCAAGGCGTTGCTGGTTGTTAACGGCACAACCCCTAAAACAGTAGCAGCGGGTGAAACGCATGAAGGCGTGAAAGTCATTTCTACCAGTGGCGACCAGGCGGTGGTGGAGCAAGATGGCAAGCGGAGCACCCTGCGCGTGGGTGAAGCGCCCGTCAGTATGGGCGCCAGCAAAAGCGGCGGCAAGGGCAACCGCATTGTGCTGGTGGCTGCCAGCGGTGGCCACTTCATGACCGCCGGGCAAATCAATGGCAAGGCGGTGCAGTTCATGGTCGATACCGGTGCCACATCTGTCGCCATGGGCGCGCAAGATGCTGAACGTGCAGGTGTCAACTTCAAAGCAGGCCAACCGGTGATGATGTCTACTGCCAATGGCAGTGTGCAGGGTTACCGCATCAAGCTTGACTCTGTTCGGGTTGGCGATGTGGAGGTGTTTGGTGTCGATGCCGTCGTCACGCCGCAGCCCATGCCCTACATGCTGCTGGGCAACAGCTTTTTAACGCGCTTTCAAATGCTGCGCGAAAACGACCAGATGACGCTGACCAAGAGGTAGCGCCCTTTTTGGTGCGTTCTTTGGTGCGTTCTTTGGTGCCTTATTTGGCGGGCGTTCTGCCAAAGTTCAATTTTGATTCTTTACCCAAGATCAGCTTGTTGATGTTCTCGCGGTGGCGAATCACCAGCAGCAGGCCGATCATGAAAATCGCCAGCAGCACACTGCGCTCGGTGTACCAGACACTGCGGTCGCCAAACAGGTAAAAAAGCGGTGCAAAAGCCGCGCTCGCCATTGACGCGACTGACGAGTACCGCGTGAAATACGCAATGATCAGCCAGGTGACCAGCGTTGCCAGCCCCAGCAGCCAGTCAATGCCGAGCAGAGCGCCAGCAGCAGTTGCCACGCCCTTGCCGCCCTGATACTTGAAGAAAATCGGAAACAAATGCCCCAAAAAAGCGGCAAAGGCCACAGCCGCCATAGCGCCGTCTTCCAGCCCATAGTCTTTGCCAAACCACTTGACCAGCACCACAGGCAACCAGCCCTTGAGGCCATCAAGCAGCAGGGTAGCCACCGCCGCCTTTTTGTTGCCCGAGCGCAGTACATTGGTCGCACCAGGGTTATGGCTGCCGTAGCTGCGCGGGTCTTTCAAACCCATGAGACGGCTGACAATGACGGCAAATGACAGCGAACCCAGCAAATAGGCCAGCACCACGGCGGCGGTTGAATACAAATAGTCCAAAGCAAATCCTCTTTTTATTCCGTCAGCATATTCCGTGTGCACATTTTGTCAGCATATTCCGTCAGTACAGTCAGTTAATCCACACAGCAGTGATTTTGCACCCACATCAAAGCGCCGGGTCGCGGATTTCCCAGCGAATCTTGTCAATGTCGGCCAGTAGCTCGGCACTCAAAGTCGTGCCATAGGCATCGATGTCCTGGTCAAGTTGCGCGACTGACGTGACGCCAATGATCGTGCTGGCGACCTGCCATTTGGTGTAGCAAAAGGCCAACGCCATTTGCGTGGGCGTCAAACCATTGGCAATGGCCAGGGCGTTGTAGCGGCGAGCAGCGCTAAGCGCTTCAGGCCGGCCCCAGCGCTGCTTGCGCACTGATTCGAATTGGCCGATGCGTGCGTCCTTCGGTGCGTCAGGCCCTTCAGTGCCCGACTTGTCGTATTTGCCTGTCAGCAGGCCAAACGCCAGCGGTGAGTAAGCGAGTAAAGACACGCCCAGGCGGTGCATGGTTTCGTCCAGGCCATTTTCGTAGGTGCGGTTGACCAGGCAGTACGGATTTTGCAGTGTCGCAATACGCGGCAAACCGTGCTGATCAGCCAGGCGCACAAACTCGTGTACGCCATACGGCGTTTCGTTTGACAAGCCAATCGCGCGCACCTTGCCCGCTTTGACGAGTGATGCCAGCGCTTCAAGTTGGGTGTGAAGGGATGACACCACATTGTCTTTGGTCGGGTCAAAGTACTGCAGGCCAAACATTGGTACATTCCGCACTGGCCAGTGGATTTGGTAGAGATCAATCACATCGGTTTGAAGGCGTTTCAGGCTGGCCTCACAAGCTGCTGTGATGTCAGCGGCGGTCAAATCGGGGCGGCCTTCGCGGATCCACGGCATGCCGCGTGCGGGGCCAGCGACTTTGGTGGCCACGACCCATTGCTGCCTGGCTGAGGGATGCCTGGCAAACCAGTTGCCCAAAATGGTTTCAGTCGCGCCAAAAGTCTCTGCTCTGGCAGGTACTGAATACATTTCAGCGGCGTCCATGAAGTTGATACCGCGATCAGCAGCACGGTCAAGAATATTGTGAGCGGTGGCCTCGTTCACCTGCTCACCAAAAGTCATGGTGCCCAGGCAGATGGGGGTAACGTGCAGGTCGCTTTGACTGAGTTGGACTTTGTTCATGTAGGGTGATGTTGTTATTGGAGGTGGTATGGGAAGTGAGCTCTAGCAATTTACTGCGATAAAAAGTGAAGAAAACCGCAAACTCCTATTGCTCCGGCCCGATGACGTATTGAGTTTCCGTTCGGGCTGAGCCTGTCGAAGCCTGGCTAGCACAGGGAAACCCTTCGACCAAGCTCAGGGCGAACGGATAAAGGAATTCAGACT
>JAYVPR010000062.1:0-2622 GCA_043757245.1 Polaromonas sp.
TTTCTGGAGTGTGCATGTGTCCACCTGAGTTGAAGTGGACACCATGCTCTTAAGAATTGCGCATTCCAGCAAGATGACTTCGCCACCCGCTTACGTTGCAGCGATTGCGCGAGCACGCAGTTGGTGGGGCGGCGGCAAAAATGGAACCGCCGCCACGCCCATCACATCGATTTACGATGGCTCATCCACTTCAGCTTTTTTGACTGGCCTGATGTGGCATTCGATTGCTCAAGAAGCGCCCCAAGCTGAATACACCGGCATCGCCATGGAATACGGCACCGTACCAATGCTGGAGATGCTTGGCGCTCTGCGTGCAGAACACTGGCTGAACAACCACCCCGAGGCATCGCCAGAGCTGGCAAGTCAAATCAAAGCCCAAATGCTGGCCGCGTTTTATACCGACACTGACCTATGGCGTGGCAAAATCATCAGCCAGGCACGCCAAGCCATGCTTCAGGCGGTCGATGGATTACAAGCCGACGAATGACATAGACCAATACATTTAGCAAGCGCCAGGCAAGCTTGTGGTGCGCAGGCCGACATCTGCAAGGCTTTAATTCCGTTTCCAGATCGATACGACATTAGGCGCGAAGCCGCAGACAGTGCTATAGCACGGCCAAGGCGAAGCAACAACATGTCGGATTGATATGTTGGATTGATATGGAAATGGAATCACACCACCTTCAAAGGATTGTCACGAATCTCCAGAGGCATTGAGTTATCGACTCAGCTTTTGGAGACAGTCACATCAATGCGTTTCAAGCACTGCAATCGATTCTCGGCCTACCTCTTCACGCAGTCGGCGTAGTATCGCAATTTGCCTTTGGCATCCGTCTGCTCTACCAGACCATGAATGTCAGTTTCAAACCCCGGACACTGGGCATTGAACTCACGCGCGAACTTCAGGTAGTCGACGATTTTTTTATTGAACACTTCACCCGGAATCAACAGTGGAATGCCTGGTGGGTACGGGGTGACCAGGCCGACGGTGATGCGGCCTTCGAGGTGGTCAATTTCTACACGCTCAGTGGTACGGTGAGCGATGTGGGCATAAGCGTCGCTAGGCTTCATGGCGGGTAGCAAATCGCTTTGGTACACCTCAGTCGTTAACCTTGCGATGTCGTACTTGGTGTACATGGCATGGATGTGCTGACAAAGGTCTGCCAAGCCCATTTTTTCGTATTTCGGGTACTTCTGGCAAAACTCGGGCAGGATGCGCCACATGGCGGCGTTCTTGTCATAGTCGTCCTTGAACTGCTGCAGCGCGGTCAGCAGCGTGTTCCAGCGGCCTTTGGTGATGCCGATGGTGAACATGATGAAGAAGCTGTACAAGCCGGTTTTTTCAACAATCACGCCATGCTCAGCTAAAAACTTGGTGACGATACTGGCTGGAATACCGGTTTTGGCAAACTTTCCATTCAGGTCCATGCCAGGCGTGACGATGGTTGCCTTGATTGGATCGAGCATGTTGAAGCCCGTGGCCATCTGCCCAAAGCCGTGCCAGTTGTTGGCGCCGTTTTTGGCAGTTTTGGCGCTGCGGGATTCGCCTTTGATGATCCAGTCTTTCGGATTGCCAATGCCCTCATCGCCCACGCCATCACCTTCAAACTTATCCGGACCCCAGACTTTGAACCACCAGTCGTCGCCATACTCGGCGTCAATTTTGCGCATGGCGCGGCGAAAGTCGAGCGCCTCGGCGATGCTTTCTTCAACCAGTGCCGTGCCCCCTGGCGGTTCCATCATGGCGGCGGCTACGTCGCAACTGGCGATGATGCTGTACTGTGGGCTGGTCGACGTGTGCATCAAATACGCCTCATTGAACAAGTGCCTGTCCAGCTTCACGTCTTGCGAATCCTGCACCAGCACGTGACTGGCCTGGCTGATGCCTGCCAGCAACTTGTGGATCGACTGCGTGGCGTACACCACCGCAGTCTTGGGACGGATGCGATTTTTGCCCATCGAGTGGTAATTGCCATAAAACCGGTGAAACGCCGCGTGTGGCAACCAGGCCTCGTCAAAATGCAGGTTGTCAATATAGCCGTCCAGCATGCCCTTGATGGTTTCAGTGTTGTACAGCACGCCGTCGTAGGTAGATTGGGTCAGCGTCATCACGCGGGGCTTGATTTTGTTGATGTCTTTCACGCCTTGTAGCAAAGGGTTTGATTCAATCTTGGCGCGAATGGCGTCAGGTTCAAACTCGCTTTGCGGAATCGGCCCGATGATGCCGAAATGGTTGCGCGTGGGCTTTAGAAAAACCGGAATCGAGCCCGTCATGATGATGGCATGCAGGATGGACTTGTGGCAGTTGCGGTCAACCACCACCACGTCGCCCGGAGCCACGGTGTGGTGCCACACAATCTTGTTGCTGGTCGATGTGCCGTTGGTGACAAAAAAGCAATGGTCGGCGTTGAAGATGCGTGCGGCATTGCGCTCGCTCGCGCCAATGGCACCATCATGGTCAAGCAACTGGCCCAACTCTTCAACCGCGTTGCAGACGTCGGCACGCAGCATGTTTTCACCGTAAAACTGGTGGTACATCTGGCCGATCGGGCTTTTCAGAAACGCCACGCCACCGGAATGCCCGGGGCAGTGCCACGAGTACGAGCCGTCGTCCGCGTAATC
>JAYVPR010000063.1:0-2622 GCA_043757245.1 Polaromonas sp.
CTGCGCGGCCAAAGCGGCTGGCTGGCATTCAGCGTTTTGTCAATTGAAGCGCTAGGTACGACAGAAGATTATTTGTTGATGGCAGGCATGACGGATGCAGGCGAAGCACTGCATGACGAAGACCCTGAAAAGCTGCTTCGCCTGCCTGCCCAGGCGCTTGCATCACCCGTGTATCAGGTGCGCGAACCCGGTGCGCTGGAGCAAACCCTCAAGCGCCTAGAAAACCAGCACATCCGCGAGGTCAACCAGCGTAATCTTGGGTACTTTGATGCCGAGGTGCAAAAACTAGACGCCTGGGCCGATGACCTGAAATTTGGCCTTGAAAATGAAGTCAAAGAATTGGACCGCGAGATCAAGGACGTGCGTCGCACGGCGGCGGTGTCAGCCACGCTGGAGGAAAAATTGAGTTGGCAAAAGCGGCAACGCGAACTGGAAGACAAGCGGAATCAATTGCGACGCAAAATATTTGACCGACAGGATGAGATTGATGGGCAGCGCAATCGGCTCATAGAAACATTGGAATCACGGCTGACTCGCCAAGTCAGCGTTGCCAGCATATTCACAATTCAGTGGAGTCTTGAATGAAAAACCGAGTTATCAATGTTCAGGGGGCTGAGGTAGCCATCGTGTCGCGCGAAGGGCAAGACTACATTTCGTTGACAGATATGTTGAAGGCCAAAGATGGCGACTTCTTTATCTCGGACTGGCTCAGAAACCGCAACACCGTAGAGTTTTTGGGGATCTGGGAGACGGTTTACAACCCCGCTTTTAACTATGGCGAATTCGCCGTAATTAAAAGCCAGGCGGGTCTGAACAGCTACAAATTGAGCGTCAAGGAGTGGGTGGAGAAAACCAACGCCATTGGCTTGCGGGCTGCAGCGGGCCGCTATGGCGGGACCTATGCCCATAAAGACATTGCCTTTGAGTTTGGCATGTGGATAAGTGCCGAATTCAAAATTTACCTGATCAAAGAATTCCAGCGACTCAAAGATGAAGAGTCACGTGCAACATCCCTGGAATGGAACTTTCAGCGCACCTTGTCCAAGGTGAACTACAAAATTCACACCGATGCCATTAAAGAACGACTTATTCCGCCGCGCCTGACGCCATCGCAGTTCAGTGTCATCTACGCCAGCGAGGCAGACCTGCTCAACGTCGCCCTGTTTGGCACTACTGCTGCCCAGTGGCGGCAGGCCAACCTTGAGCAAACCGGCAACATGCGAGACGCCGCCACACTGGAGCAACTGGTGGTTTTGTCGAATCTGGAAAGCATCAATGCCGTGCCGATACACCAAGGCCTGGCAGCCGCGCAACGATTGGCGCAACTCAACGCCATTGCCATCACACAAATGCGCTCCCTGGTGGGCATGGATGCGTTGAAGCAGCTAGCCGTTTCCGATACAAAAAGGAGGATTGCCAAATGACAGACCCCACCATCACTTGCCCCAACTGCAAGACAGAAATCAAACTCACAGAATCCTTGGCCGCGCCGCTGATCGCGTCCACACGTGAGCAATTTGAGAAACAACTTGCCCAGAAGGATGCTGACATCGCACAGCGAGAAAGCGCCACGCGCGCGAAAGAAAAGCAACTGATAGAGGCCCAGCAACGTCTTGATGCGCAAGTGGCAGACCAAGTGGCGAGTCAACTTAAAACCGAACGCATCCGCGTGGTGGCCGAGGAGGCAAAAAAAGCCAAAGCTGCTGTAGCCAATGAACTCGACACCAAAGCCCGTGAGTTGACTGACCTGCAAGACGTGTTGAAGCAACGCGACGCCAAACTCGCCGAGGCCCAAAAGGCCCAAGCCGAACTCATAAAAAAACAGCGTGAACTGGACGATGCCAAACGCGAGCTCGACCTGACCATTGAAACGCGGGTGCAAAGCGGCTTGACCGAAGTGCGCACCCAGGCCAAGCGCGAAGCCGAAGAGGGCATGAAGCTCCGGGTGGCCGAGAGAGACCAGACCATTACATCCATGCAGCAAAAGATTGAAGAGCTCAAGCAAAAGGCAGAGCAGGGCTCACAGCAATTGCAGGGCGAAGTACAAGAACTTGAATTGGAAAACCTGCTTCGCACCAAATTTCCGTTCGATTTGATTGAACCAGTACCCAAGGGCGAGTTCGGTGGTGACGCACTGCAACGTGTCAATAGTCCCGGCGGCGCGCCCTGCGGCAGCATCTTGTGGGAGTTCAAGCGCACCAAAAACTGGAGCGACGGCTGGCTGGCGAAACTACGCGACGACCAGCGCAGCGCAAAAGCCGAAGTGTGCGTTCTAGTCAGCCAAACGCTCCCCAAAGGGGTGGAAGCCTTCGATTTGGTGGACGGCGTGTGGGTCACCTCCCCACGCGCGGCCCTGCCTGTTGCCACCATGCTGCGCCAGGGCTTGCTGCAAGTCTGCCAGACCCGCGCCTTGTCTGAAGGCCAGCACACCAAGACCGAGATGATCTACCAGTACCTGACCGGCCCGCGCTTCAAGCACCGGGTAGAGGCGATTGTGGAAGCCTTCACCTCCATGCAGGACGATCTGGACAAAGAGCGCAAAGTCATCATGAAACAATGGGCCAAGCGCCAGACCCAGATTGAGAGCGTGATGAACTCCACCGTGGGGATGTATGGGGACTT